>NZ_JBHIKW010000008.1:0-251410 GCF_042138895.1 Cedecea selenatireducens
CGACGACATGCAGGTGACGGTGACGCTGAAGGACGCGTACGGTAACCCGGTAGTCGGGCTTGGTGGCGGACTGACAGGGGTAACGTTCACGGTACCAAACACGTCGCCGATAGGTAACTGGAAGGACCATGGCGATGGAACATACACCAAGCATAGAACCGCCACAGCAGTCGGCACTGGCCTGCAGGCCACGATGACGGTGTCTGACGGGGATGTGACCTCCACAGCCTACGGCATCACGGCCGCCGCGGCGGTGAAGGCGAACTCCTCGATTGTGCTGGACAAGGCCAGCTACGTGGCCGGAGACGACATGCAGGTGACGACGACACTGAAGGACGCGTACGGTAACCCGGCGCCAGACGTGAGCCTGACGGTGCCGAATGCCACGAGGAAGAGCAACTGGGTCTATCCTGGTGACGGCACCGCCACCGCTACGTTTACAGCTAAAACCGCCGGCCCGGGTCTGAAGGCCACGATGACGGTGTCTGACGGCAAAGTAGAGTCTGCTCCGTTTGACATCACGGCCGCCGCGCCGGTGAAGGCGAACTCGGGCCTCACCCTGGACAAGGCCAGCTACGTGGCCGGGTCGGACATGCAGGTGACGGCGACGCTGCAGGATGCGCAGCATAACCCGGTGCCCGGGCAGGCCGCCGTGGTGCAGACCACCGTGGTAGCCGGGGCAGTCATCAAAGGTAGCTGGACTGACAATCAGGATGGCACTTACCGCGGCGTGTTCACCGCCACCACCGCCGGCACCGGCCTGCAGGCCACAATGACGGTGTCTGACGGGGATGTGACCTCCACCGCCTACGCCATCACGGCCGCTGCGCCGGCGAAGGCGAACTCCACCCTTGTGCTGGACAAGGCCAGCTACGTGACCGGCGACGACATACAGGTGGTAGCGACGCTGCAGGACGCGCAGCATAATCCGGTGGCCGGGCAGGCCGCCGTGGTGCAGACCACCGCGATGCCCGGGGCGACGCTGAAGGGGAGCTGGACCGACAATCAGGACGGTACCTACAGCGGCGTGTTCACCGCCACCACCGCCGCTCCGGGCCTGAAGGCCACGATGACGGTGTCTGACGGTACAGTGGAGTCTGCTCCGTTTGAAATCATGGCGGTCGTTCTGAAGGATGTCACCGTAAATAACTACACGTTTGCAAAAGACGCCGGATTCCCGACCACGGGATTCACAGGCGCAACCTTTACTCTGAATGTAACGAATGGTTCAGCTTCGTACTTTACCTGGACGTCTGATGCCAGTTGGGTAACAGTGACGGACGGGGTGGTGAAGTTCACCGGCACGGGGACGGGAGACAAAGTGACCATCACGGGGACTCCATCCAACGGTTATGGAAAAATCATTAAGTACAGTTTCACCCTTTGGAACTGGTTCATAATTAATTTAACCACGATGACCTGGCCCGATGCGAACAGCTACTGCGTATCGCAGGGGTACAGTTTGCCAATCGTCGCAGATATGAGCGAGCACATAAATTACAAAGCAACCCAAAGGCGCGGCAAGTACGCGCTGTGGAACGAGTGGGGCAACCTTTTCTACGACTTTTACGTCCAGTCGTCGGAGCGGAAAAGCCTCGACGAGCACTACGACGTCGGCCTGGGAAATGGCGCTGTCTACAGCGGCAGGGACTCCGGACGGTACGCTGTGGTGTGTCATCGGAGTCTTTAGCGTTTATTTTTCAGACTTTAACCTTTGGTTTTTTTATTTTTAATTATGTTTTTGATCCCCCCCGCGTTCCTGCGGGGGGATGAGGAAAATGAATGATGGAGATAAAGGACTGGCTGGCGCGGAGTGCCCGCCCGGGAAAGCTTACGCTTATCCAGGAGGGCATGTTTCTGAAATGCTAACCAGGCTGTCGCGCCCTGGGCAAGGAAGCCAGGGTTTAATTAAAATGGTTTTCAGGCATTTACGCTGTTAAATCAATGATGACTATAAGGCTGAAGATATGAGATATTTAATTTCTGTAATGTTGTTCACGTTGCCATTTTATTCATTTGCAATAGATTTAAACAAAAGCTTAAGCGGCTTCCCTAAAGAATGCGTTATTGATGGGAAAGTCGAGAAGGAGTGTGTATGCAAGGTGCTGTGCGCTAATGATGATGGAGGGGCGTTATGCGAGTGTGATAAACACCCTTTCCCCTAAAAATCAGGTTTGCATTGAAATCATACAAGTCTGATTTTACATCAACTTCACATCTGCGTTGGCAAAATGTCATATGAATTAATAGTGCGGAAATGTTAGTGCCGCAGCACCTTCAAAATCTGCGGCATCTTTAAGTTGCTTTAATTCCGCACTATTTCAATCCCTGGGCTGACTTATTGAATTAATAATGTATTTTCATGGGTTTTAATACTCAGAGTATTAACAAGTTGCGATCCCTGTATATCAGCTGACTCACATGAAACATCTCCCATTCTTACACGGTACCAAAATCAATGTTTTTCCTGCTCCGTAAATGTCCGTCTCATCCAGAAATCCTCCGCAACTACATGTTTTCACATGACGGTTGCATTAGCTAATCGAAGAGATTTTCTTCTGCCCGCGTGAAAAATATTCAGCCATCCGCCCTAATGCCGATCGTTTAAGGATTGGTTGACCGACCCGGTGGCTGGTGTAAAAAGGGTTCATGTTCATCATGGACCCTTTTTAAATGGAACTTTCACACGCTCCCGGCATTATCAATCTTACTGCACCCGCCAGCGTGGCGGAGCTTTATAAGCATCGCTGGGAAACCGAGTTGGGGTATCGCGAAGTTATTACGTTTATTAATCGGATTGCCGTGGTCATCTCCGGGAGCGATCCCGGGTCATCTGAAACACTTTTACAGCAATGCAGCGATGCTGAAATTGCCCTCAAGACAGGAGCGGGAGTATGCGAGAGAAGCGAGGGAGAAAAGGTCAAAATATCCCTTAAAAAACAATGCCGGTCATCTTAAGTGACCGGCATTAACCCGAGGGTCGTTTTTTTTATGCTTCAGATTCTGGCTCATCGGCCGGAGGCAGCGGCCAGCCGCCGAGGCGCTTCCAGCGGTTCACTATTTCGCAAAACAGCAGGGCGGTCTGCTCGGTATCATACAGGGCGGAGTGGGCCTGCGAGCTGTCAAACTTCTGGCCAGCGGCGATGCAGGCTTTGGCCAGCACCGTTTGCCCCAGCACCAGGCCGCTCAGGGCCGCAGTATCAAACGTCACAAACGGATGGAACGGATTGCGCTTCAAAGAAGCTCGCTCTGCCGCTGCCATCATAAAGCTGTGATCGAACGTGGCGTTGTGCGCCACCATAATCGCCCGGCTACAGCCGCTGTCTTTAATGCCTTTACGCACGGTTTTGAAAATGGCGTGCAGCGCATCATATTCGCTGACGGCACCACGCAGTGGGTTATGCGGGTCAATACCGTTGAATGCCAGAGCTTCTGGCTGAAGGTTCGCGCCCTCAAACGGATCGACATGGAAGTGCAGCGTTTCGTCGAGGGATAACCAGCCGTCTTCATCCATCTTCAGGGTAACGGCGGCGATTTCCAGTAACGCATCGGTTTTTGCGTTAAAACCTGCGGTTTCAACATCGATAACTACCGGATAAAAACCACGAAAACGGTCGCACAGGCCATTCAATTGCGTGTTGTCTGACATCAGCTTCTCTTAATACGGGGAAAATGCAGCGCGCATTATGGCAAATTTCGGGGAGTGTTGCAGTAAGGGGCGTACAACACGCCCCTTGTTTGACGCTAATCGTCTGAAAATCAGTTACCCAGGCCTTTGCCCGCGTGTTTTTCTTCGATCAGTTCGATTTTGTAACCGTCCGGATCTTCAACGAAAGCGATAACGGTAGTGCCGCCTTTTACCGGGCCGGCTTCGCGAGTCACGTTGCCGCCGTTGTGGCGAATACGCTCACAGGCGTCTGCGGCGTTATCCACGCTCAGCGCGATGTGGCCGTAAGCGGTACCCAGCTCATAGCTGTCCACGCCCCAGTTGTAGGTCAGCTCGATAACCGCCGTGTCGCTTTCATCGCCATAGCCAACAAACGCCAGAGAGTATTTGTACTCCGTGTTTTCGCTGGTACGCAGCAGTTTCATGCCCAGTACTTTGGTGTAGAACTCGATGGAGCGTTGCAGGTCGCCAACGCGCAGCATGGTATGAAGTAGACGCATAAAATCCTCGTCGAATAAGACAGTTATTTCTGGAGTCGTTGAGTATAGCGGCGTTTACGCGCCGCTATCAATGAAAGGTACTGCGGAGTTACAGGCTTGGGTAGTCGGTATAACCTTCCGCGCCGCCGCCGTAGAAGGATTCAGGGCGCTGAGGGTTCAGCTCGGCATTTTTATGCAGACGAGCGACCAGGTCAGGGTTCGCGATGAACGAACGGCCAAAAGCTACCGCGTCAATCAGGCCTTTGCCGATCAGATCTTCCGCTTTCTCCGGGGTATATGCCCCTGCGCCAACGATAACGCCGCTGAAACGCTCGCGAACTTTTTCACGGAATGCTTCGGTGTACGGTTCGCCACCGGCCCAGTCCGGCTCGGACATGTGCAGATAGGCAATGCCGCGTTTACCCAGCTCTTCAATCAGGTACAGCGCGTCAGACTCTTCGTTCGGGCCGTTGTCTACGTTCTGGAACGAGCCAATCGGCGAAACGCGGATCCCGATGCGATCGGCACCCCATTCTTTGATCCCGGCATCAACCACTTCCAGCACCAGGCGAGCGCGGTTCTCGCGGCTGCCGCCGTATTCGTCGGTGCGGTGGTTAGAAGACGGAGACAGGAACTGGTGCAGCAGGTAGCCGTGCGCGGAGTGCAGCTCAACCAGGTCAAACCCTGCGTCGCGAGCGTTACCGATAGCCTGACGGAAATCGTTTACGATGCCCGGAATCTCGCTGAGTTCCAGCGCGCGCGGCATAGAGGTATCTTCACGAACGGCGTGACCGTTTTCGTCACGCAGCGAGGTACGAGTCCCGGCGCTCAGCGCGGAAGGCGCGACCGGAGCCTGCTGGCCTGGCTGAAGCGTGAAGTGGGAGATACGGCCAGTGTGCCACAGCTGAACGGCGATATGGCCTTTTTCTGCATGAACGCCCGCGGTGATTTTTTTCCACGCGGCGATTTGCTCTTCGCTGTGCAGGCCTGGCGCGCCCGCATAGCCTTTGGCCTGGGCAGAAATCTGAGTTGCTTCGCTGATGATAAGCCCGGCGCTGGCACGCTGACGGTAATATTCCCCCATCAGCGGCGTTGGGATATCACCCGGCTCGATGCTGCGCAGGCGCGTCAGCGGAGCCATAAAGATACGGTTTGGAACGGTGATTGCGCCAACTTTGAGCGGCGTAAACAGTTTATCTGCTGACATGGTGTTTCCTCAAGTAGACCGGTCGTCTAGTAATTCAGTAAATAAAAAACCCGTCAGGCGACAGGTTCTGCCAATAGGGTTTGTACGTGTGCTAACGCGCTTTCAAGGGGCAGCGCGCTGCGGGAAATCTTTGCCTGCAGGCTGGCGCCCAGCCAGAGTGCGTATAGCACCATGGCCTGATCGAACGCTTCGCCGTCAAAGCGCAGGCTTTTTTCACTGCGTCCTTTCTCAAGCGCATCTGCAAGCAGGGAGACAAGCTGTGAGCCACCGTTGTTCAGCGCCCCGCGCATATCTTCCGAAAGGTCACAGACCTCTGCCGAAAGCTTCACTATCAGGCAGTTGCTCAAATTCCCGCTCTGGCAGAAGTAGCTCAGCATATCCTGGTACCACTTCAGCAGGCGTTGGCGAAAATTGCCTTCACCGCGTAAAAAGTGATCCGCTACGCGCAGATTGGAGGCCTCGTAATAGCGCTCAAGCATGGCCACGCCAAACGCTTCTTTAGAGCGAAAGTAGTGGTAGAAAGAGCCTTTGGGCACTTCTGCGGTGCGTAACAATTCGCTTAAGCCCATGCCGGTAAACCCCCGGGCAAGGCACAGCCGCTCGCCGGTGGCGAGAAGGTGTTCGCGAGTGTCGTGTTCAGGATGTCGATTCATGCGCTCAATGTAGTAGACCAGTCGGTCTAATGCAAGAGAGGGCGGCCAAATTTTAATGGCCGCCACACGATTAACGCTTCCGGCACTCCGCCAGAATATCCATATCTTTCTGATAAACCTGGCTATTGATGTTCATCATGCCCAGCACCGTCGAGAAGAGATTATCCTGTGATACAGGGTCACTGTCGGCTTTGTGCGCCAGGCAATCTCTGTCCAGGGCAAAGTTTTGCTGGTAATCCTGCGACAGCCAGAACAGCAGCGGAATATGCGTTTGCTGACCAGGTGCCAGCATATACGGCGTGCCGTGCAGGTAGATGCCGCTTTCGCCCAGCGACTCGCCGTGATCGGCCAGATAGACCAGCGCGGTATTGAGCCTGGCCTGATGCTGCTTCAGCTTGTCGATTGTGCGGCTTAGCACATCGTCCGTGTGCAGGATGGTGTTGTCATAGGTGTTGATCAACGCCTGGCGATCGCAGTCCTGAATCTGGTTGCTGTCGCAGGTTGGCGTGAAGCGGCGGAAAGCGTCCGGGTAGCGCTGATAGTAAGCCGGGCCGTGGCTGCCCATCAGGTGCAGCACGATCACCGTATCCTGCTGCAGGCCGTCAATCACGTTATCCAGGCGATGGAGCAGAACATCATCAAGACAGGCGCCGTCTTTACAGTAAACGTCCAGCTTCCACTGCGTCATGTCCGTATGCGGCATTCGGTCGCAGGCACCTTTGCAGCCGCCGTCGTTATCCCGCCACAGCACGTTAACCCCGCCGTGGGCCAGCACGTCAAGCAGCCCTTCCTGATGATGGGTAAGATCGGCATCGTAAGATTTGCGCGGCATGTTGGAGAACATACAGGGCACAGAAACCGCGGTTTCCGTCCCGCAGGAGGACGCGTTCTGGAAGTAAATCACATCCTGTTTTTTCAGCTGTGGGTTCGTTTCACGGGCATAGCCCCCCAGCGAGTAGTTCTCGGCTCTTGAGGCTTCGCCAACCACCAGCACCACCAGCGTTTTCTTTGGCTGCTGCTTAATTAATGGGCCTTTTTGCGCGTCCGTACCAATTTTGATCAGCGTCTGGTCCCCGGCAAACCAGCGTTCTTTGCTGTAGCGGCTGAGGGCGCTGATGTAGTTTGCCGGCGTGACCATTTTCACCACGCCTTTGTTGTTGCGGAACAGCGAAGCATAGTCCTTATAAAACACGGCGGCGACGAGGATGATGACCAGCAGCCCGGCCAGCACGCTAACCAGGCGAGTCAGCACGGTATGCCACCAGCGCGCGGGCTGGACTTTCACCAGCGCAAGCAGCAGGGCGGGTACGATCCCCGCCAGAGCCAGCCAGCTAACCAGCTGAGGCGTGACCAGCGCGGCGGCTTCCTGTGAGTCAGTTTCAAACACGTTGACCATCATGTTTTTATCGATGACGGCCCCGTAGGTAAACATAAAATAGTTGCTGGCCGCGCAGCCGATAACCAGCAGCACCAGCACGGGCTTACGCAGCCAGGGCAGATTAACCACGCTGAAAATGGTCAGCCACGCGCAGAACAGCACCACCGGCACTGAGGCGGCAAACAGCCAGCTATGGAAAGAGTCCGGGGCAATCAGCTGCCAGCTGCGGTGAATAAAGAGAGAGTTGATCAGCGTAAAGAAGAAAGCGCAGCACAGGTTAAATTGCGCATCGTTACACTGTAACTTTTTTAAGAAGTTCATATAAGCCGTGAATACTAAACAGAATATCCGCTATTCTGGAGAGAGAAGATTAGCTGAACCTTAATTTTCGAAAGCTTTTCGCCGGCAGGCGATTTTTTAGCCGTCCCGCTTGCATCCCGAACGGAGTCAGGCTTCAATTGATGCAAAGTCGTTAATGAGGTGGGCTGGTGTCTGAGCAGTTAGAGTTCTTCCCCATTCAAAGTCCCTGTCGCGGTATCTGCCAGTCGGATGAACGCGGGTTTTGTCGTGGCTGTATGCGCAGCCGCGATGAACGCTTCCAGTGGCAGCAAATGAGCGACGTGCAAAAACAGGACGTGCTGCGCCTCTGCCGTCAACGCTTATTGCGCAAGTTACGAGCAAACAAGCCAAATTCTCCTGAAGAACCCGAGCAGCCCTCACTGTTTTAATCATTCAGGGCCGTTATACTCGGGGCAGTTTCTTTCCTTATTTGAGGTCATTTTTTATGGTACAACGCATTACGATTGCCCCGCAGGGACCGGAATTTTCACGCCTGGTGATGGGCTACTGGCGTTTGATGGAATGGAATATGTCGCCGCGCGAGCTGGCGAGCTTTATTGAAGAACACGTTGAGCTGGGTATTACCACGGCGGATCATGCGGATATTTACGGTGGCTATGCCTGTGAAGCTGCTTTCGGTGATGCCATGCGCCTGGTGCCTCATCTGCGCGGCAAAATGGAGATTGTCACCAAGTGCGGCATCGCCACCACCGCTAAAGCAGAAAACGCCATCGGCCATTACATTACCGACCGCGACTACATCATCAGCAGTGCGGAAGGCTCGCTGAAAAAACTGGCGACTGACTACATTGACCTGCTGCTTATCCACCGCCCGGATCCGCTGATGGATGCCGATGAAGTGGCTGAAGCGTTTACCGCGCTGCACCACAGCGGCAAGGTTCGTCATTTTGGCGTGTCTAACTTCACCCCGGCGCAGTTTGCGCTGCTGCAGTCTCGTCTGCCGTTTACCCTGGCGACCAACCAGGTTGAGCTTTCGCCGGTGCACCAGCCGCTGCTGCTGGACGGCACGCTGGATCAGCTCCAGCAGCTGCGCATTCGCCCGATGGCGTGGTCCTGCCTCGGCGGCGGTCGTCTGTTCAATGACGATGAATTCCAGCCTCTGCGCGCCGAGCTGCAGAAAGTAGCGGAAGAGATCGGCGCCGAAACCATCGAGCAGGTGGTTTATGCCTGGGTCATGCGCCTGCCGTCCTCGCCGCTGCCAATCATCGGCTCGGGTAAAATCGAGCGCGTACGCTCTGCCATCCACTCGCTGTCGCTGAACATGACTCGCCAGCAGTGGTTCCGCATTCGTAAGGCCGCGCTCGGTTACGACGTGCCTTAATCGTTACCGACCGCCTGCCAGCGTTCCGGCAGGCGGTGCCTGTTCCAGCTGCGACAGCGAGCAATAAAGTCGCCAGATAATCCCCGCCAGTTCCCGTGCCGCCGGGTCATGATGATGCGCCAGCGTGTCGCACATTCTTTGCAGTTCTTTTAGTGATTCCGCCAGCGGTCTTTGCAGCACGCCGCGCTCGCTCATCACGTCACGCAGCGTATGCAGGCAAACATCCCTGACCATCGACAACGGGTCGGAGCGGGTTTCCCAGCCGCGAAGCTGCCAGACAACGTGCGAGCAGTTGAGCAGCACCACGCCCCAGCGCAGTAGCCAGCGGCGGGCCGCTTCTTCTTTGCTGTTACTAAGCTGGCTGATGTGATGATAAACCAGCGACTCAAACTGGCTTTCGCTGTGCTGCGGTTTGCGGCTTAGCTGGTCGATAAATCCGCGCCGCAGCGCCCGGATATGCCGCCGGCTGCGCCGGGTGTCCGAGCTTGGGCGCAGCACCGAAAAAGCCAGCCATGAAATCCCCACCCCGAGCACTTTGGCCAGGTTGTCATTCATAAATCCGGCGAAGTCGTAAACCGGCGGGTTACTCACCGCGAGAAACGATCCCATAAACACGATGAGCTGCCCCCAGAGCGCGGCTCGTTTAGGCTGCTGGAGCTTCAGCAACTGCATGGTGAGCAGCAGCGGCAGCAGGAAAAGCAGGAACTGCCACAGCTGGGTGACCTGAATCATCAGGCCGAACTTCACCAGGAAGCTGAAGAGTGAGAGCCACAGCAAGGTGCGCATTAGCAGGGTTAGCGAGCCGAGCGGGGAGGCGACCGAGGAGTAAAGCACGCAGCTAATAGCGGCCAGCGAAAGCGCGCCGCCGCCTGACTCCCATTGGGTGCCGATGCACCATGCCCCGGTCAGGGTGATGGTGGCAAAGGTACGCAGGGCGCTCCACAGCGCTTCAGCACTGTCGGTGTGACGAGCGAGCGGCGGGGCCTCCGGCGGCGTAATCACCGACACGGGCGTGGCGTTTTCCAGCTCTTTCAGCCAGCGGCTGCTGTTGAGGTATAGCCAGCTGAAATAGCGCAGGCGTTGCCAGAATGCCCGGTGGCGGTAGTCATCCTGTGAACGGGGCGCGATCTGCTGCAGCAGTCGGGCGACGGTGTATTTATCGGCATCCGGTTTTGCCAGCTCCCGAAGCAGGCTGTCGAGCACTGACCAGATATTGGCGGGGGCTTCGGGCCAGTTAAGCAGCATCCGCCGCAGGCTGGATATAACGCTGGTCAGGCGCAATTGCTGGTGGAGCAGGTAGTTCAGCAGGTTGTTTTGACGGCGAAAGCGGTAGTGGCTCCAGAAAGCCTGAATGCGCAGCAGGTTCATGGTCAGGATCTGGCCGATAATGCCTTCGTGCGCGGTGCGAATGGCGTCGGTAGTTTCCGGCTGCCAAAGCAGGCTGGCGTGCTCGAGCAGCCGGGCATGCATGTTTTTCAGCGCGGTGACCAGCGCGCTGCCGTCCGAGGTGCTGGGCAATACCATCATCATGAAGCCGCCGCACAAGATCCCGACGACAACTTCGCACACGCGGGCCTGGGCGATGTCCCACAGCTCCGTCGACTCTACGGTATTGACCATCGGGAAGGCGATAATCGCGGCGGTATAGCCTGCCAGCATAAAAGCGTAGGCAACGTTATTCTGAAAATGGCTGGAGGCCCACGTACAAAGCGCCAGCCAGCTTGCCATGGCGAAGGTAAACAGCCAGGGATCGTTCAGCGCGTTGCCGGCAATCATTAACGACGCTGCCGCACCGATAAAACTGCCCGCGATGCGGCCCAGGCTCTTGCTGATCACCCCGCCGACGGTAGGGAAGCTCACCACCGCCGCTGAAGTCATCGCCCAGTAGGGTTCGTCCAGATTCAGGCCATAGGCGATAGCCAGCGCCATGCCCATGGCGATAGCGTTGCGCAAGGCATAGCGCCATTGCCCGCCGGTGGCTTTTCCCCACGGCGTGTTGCGCCACTCCAGAAAACTGAGGTTCATCAAGGCTGAACGCTAACGGTGCAGGTGGTGCCGGAAACCAGCGTCACGTCCTTGGGAATGGCGTCCAGGCTAATGCGCACCGGCACGCGTTGCGCCAGGCGAACCCACGGCACGTTAGGCTTGATGTCAGGCACCAAATCGCTATCGCTTTCAATGCTTTGGTCGTAAATGGCTCGGCCGATACTTTCTACTTTACCGCTCAACTTTTGGTTACCGTTGTACAGCACAATCTGCACGGTATTGCCTGGCTGAATGCGGCGCAGCTTGGTTTCTTCGAAGTAGCCGACAACGTAAAACGAGTGGCTGTCGACCAGCGCAAAGACCGGCTTGCCTTCGGTGGCATAGTTGCCGGTACGGGAGGTGAGATTGGTGACCCAGCCGTCGACCGGCGCGGTCACCGTGGTTTGTGAAAGCTGCCACTGGGCCTGTTCGAGCGTTGCCTGAGCGACCTTAACCGCCGCCTGCATAGCTTTGACGTTGATATTGGCGGTATCCATATCCTCGGCGGAAATGTAGTTGCGCGGCAGATTATGGCGGCGGTTCGCTTCGTTGCTGGCTTTGGCCAGGTCGGACTGTGCCTTTGCCAACTGCGCCTCTGCGTTCAGCACCGCAATGTGATAGGGCGTTGCATCCAGGGTAAACAGCGGAGTGCCTTTACTGACAAACTGATTATCCTTCACGTTCAGGCTAACGATGGTGCCGGAAACCTGCGGCGTAATGCTCACCTGTTCGGCACGCACTTTGCCGTCCCGCGTCCAGGGAGACTGCATGTAGTAGTTCCATAACAGCCAGCCCGCCAGCAGTGCAGCGGCAAGAACAATGAGGGTGGAAAAGTATTTTATTGTTTTGAGATTCATTGTGTTACCACATCACCAAAAGAGCCATGCCGGCGCTGACGGACAGCGCGAAAAGGGATAAATCCATCAACGTGGGGTGCCAGATTTCACCAGAATAGATCCAGTCCCGCAGCAGGCGATGGACGACTAGCCAAATGAAAAAACCGACAAACACGGCCTTAAACAGTGGAGGAAAGTAAATCGACGCTCCAACCACAAGATCCTGAAGCGGGAAGCCGGACGGGCTAAAAGTGAGACGCACGTAGTGATAATCCTTTAAAACACGGGGATGACTGCCGTTTCCCCTCACTTAGATGTAGAATAAAAGTATAGCTGGTTGCATAACTTCAGTGAAAGTAAGGGATTTGTTTTTAACAATTAATGCCTGCACAATAGTCTAAAATCAGTATAATAAGTTAGCAAGCTAATTATAAGGAGATGAAATTGGAATCGCCATCGCCATTAGGTTCGGATCTGGCCCGCCTGGTACGCATCTGGCGTGCGCTAATTGACCATCGCCTGAAACCTCTGGAATTGACACAGACACACTGGGTAACGCTGCATAATATTCATCAGCTGCCGCCAGATCAGTCACAGATTCAGTTGGCTAAAGCGATCGGCATTGAGCAGCCGTCACTGGTTCGTACGCTCGATCAACTCGAAGAAAAAGGGTTAATCTCGCGTAAAACCTGTGCAAACGACCGTCGGGCAAAACGGATTAAATTGACCGAGCAAGCCACGCCTATCATCGAAAAGATGGAAGGTGTGATAAACGAAACGCGGGGAGAGATCCTGACGGGGATTACTCGCGAAGAGCAGGCGCTGTTAAGCAACCTGATTAGCCGGCTCGAGCAAAATATTATTGAACTGCAAAATCGCGATTAATATTGGCGGTTGAGAAAAAGCCTCGCGGGTTATACGGCGGGGCTTTTTTTATGCCCGAAGGTGAATCAATCGGCGATTTTTTGCTCCGGTAGCAAACAGTGAGAATAACGCTGAACTTTGTTTATCTCTTTTTCAGAAGACTAAATGTAAATTAATTGTTTCTCTCCGCCGTCTCCCGCTTTTAATAATGCAGGCATGTTTTTAAAAACGAGCCTGCATTATGTCTTATCGCATCAGTATCCTGGATAAAAGCCCGCTTGCGCCAAACGACAGCGCGACGGATGCCCTGACGCGCACGCTGCACCTTGCGCAGCAGGCGGAAGCCTGGGGCTATCACCGTTTCTGGCTGGCGGAGCACCACAACACGCCCCAGCTTGCCAGCCCCTCGCCGGAAGTGCTGATTGCCTGGATTGTCGGGCAAACCAGCCGTATTCGCGTGGGCTCCGGCGGCGTCATGCTGCAGCATTACAGCCCCTATAAAGTCGCCGAGAACTTTCACCTGCTGTCTTCCCTTGCGCCGGGGCGCATCGATCTGGGCGTGGGGAAAGCGCCCGGCGGCTTACCTCTTTCGACGCAGGCGCTGCAGCAAGGGGTCTCGCCGGCCGCAAAAGGCACGTTTGATGAGCAACTGACCCAGCTCGACGGCTGGCTTTCACTGAACGATCCGGCGGAAGAAGAAGGGATTCGCGCCACGCCGCTGCCGGCCCAGCGCCCGGACGGTTTTTTGCTGGGTGCGAGCCTGCAAAGTGCGAGGCTGGCCGCAAGCCTTGACTGGAATTTTGTTTTTGCTGCCCATCTGAACGGCGACAAAACGCTGCTGCGTGACGTGCTGAACGACTGGCGGGCAAACAGCCGACGCGACGTGCTGGTGGCCGTGCAGGTTATCGTGGCGCAGGACGCTGAACGTGCGGACGAGCTTGCCGGGCAGGTTGAGATTTGGGGCGTGGAGCTGGAAAACGGCCAGCGGGTGAGCGTGGCCAGCGAACAGCAGGCGCACAGCTTTGCCCGCCAGTCAGGCAGTGCGCTCCGAAGCCTGACGCGCCGTGAACCTTCGCTGCTAAAAGGCACGCCAGAAACGGTCAGGGAAGGGCTGCAGGCGCTGCACGAAGCTTACGGTATTGATGAATTCATCATTGATACGCCAATTGCCGAGGGCGCTGAACGCATCGCTTCACTGCGTTTGTTGGCCGAAGCCCACGCGATTACGGAGGCGGCACTATGACTTTCGCTCAGCAACTGATCGACTGGCGGCGAGAACTGCATCGCTTCCCGGAGCTTTCACTCGAGGAAGTGGAAACAACCTCGCGCATCCGTGACTGGCTGCAAAGTGCCGGCATTCGCCTGCTGCCTTATTCGCTAAAAACCGGCGTAGTGGCAGAGATTGGCGATGGTGAAAAGGCCGTTGCCCTGCGGGCCGACATCGACGCATTGCCGATTGAAGAAACCAGCGGCGTGGCCTTTAGCTCGCAAAATGCTGGCGTAATGCACGCCTGCGGACATGACGTTCACAGCAGCGTGATGCTAGGGGCGGCGCTGCTGCTTAAGCAGAACGAAGCGCAGCTTAACGGACGAGTACGTATTCTGTTTCAGCCCGCAGAAGAACGTTTTGGCGGCGCAACCACGCTGGTAAAAGCCGGCGTTCTGCAGGGGATTTCGGCTATTTTTGGCATGCACAATGAGCCTAACCTGCCGGTGGGGGCATTTGCCACTCGCGGCGGTGCGTTTTATGCCAACGTCGATCGCCTGGTTATTCAGGTGCGCGGCAAAGGCGCGCATGCCGCCCGTCCCCATGAGGGCAAAGACGCGATTTTGCTTGCCAGCCAGTTGGTTAGCCTGCTGCAAAGCATCACCAGCCGGGAGGTCAATACGCTTGAGTCGGCGGTGCTGAGCATAACGCGAATTGCGGGCGGCAATACCTGGAACGTGCTGCCGGAAAACGTCGAGCTGGAAGGCACCCTGCGGACCCACAGCGCCAGCGTGCGGGAAGCGGTAAAAAAGCGGGTTCTGGAGATTGCTGCCGGTCTTGCCAGCGCCTTTGGGGCAGAAATAGAGGTCACCTGGCATCTGGGGCCGGACGCGCTGGTTAACGATGAGCGCTGGGCGGCGTTTTCCAGCGAGGTGGCCGCGGTGGAAGGTTATGCAACCCACCCTGCGGAGTTGCACATGGGCGGCGAAGATTTTGCGGTTTATCTCCAGCATATTCCCGGCGCTTTTGTCAGCATCGGCAGCGATAGCCGCTACGGACTTCATCATCCGGGCTTCGACCCTGATGAACGATTGATTGAACCTGCGGCTCGCTATTTCGCCCGCTTAGCACAATCGGCGCTACAACAACTTTAATTCTAATCAGCGATGGCGGATTTTAACGATCCGCATAAGGATGAGGCATGTCTGAAAAACGACAGTTACGACTGGGTACGATATTACATGGCGCTTCGGGAAATATGTCGGCCTGGCGTCATCCTGCCGCGATAGCAGATGCCAGCATTAATTTTGAGTTTGTCACACAAACGGCTTTGAAAGCGGAAGAAGGGAAGCTGGATTTTATATTTGTTGCCGATGGGCTGTATATTAACGAAAAATCTATCCCACACTTTTTAAATCGGTTTGAACCGCTGACGGTATTATCCGCGCTCGCAGCCTTGACCCAACATTTAGGCCTGGTGGGGACCTTATCCACCTCTTACAGCGATCCTTTTACCACGGCACGCCAGTTTGCCAGCCTCGATCACCTGAGTAATGGCCGTGCGGGCTGGAACGTGGTCACTTCCCCGCTTGAAGGCTCTGCCAAAAATTTCTCCAGAACGCAGCACCCCGAGCATGCGCTGCGCTACCGCATCGCCGATGAGTATCTGGACGTCGTGAAGGGGCTATGGGATTCGTGGGAAGAGGACGCTTTCGTGCGCAACAAAGAGAGCGGGCAGTTTTTTGCGCCTGAAAAACTGCATGCGCTAAACCATCAAGGGGATTTCTTCCAGGTGGCCGGGCCGCTGAATATTGGCCGTACGCCGCAGGGGCGGCCGATTGTGTTCCAGGCCGGTGCCTCAGAAGATGGCAAAAAGCTGGCGGCTAAACATGCGGATGCCATTTTTACCCACCATGAAACGCTCGCCGAAGCGAAAGCTTTTTACCGTGACGTGAAAACCCAGCTCGAAGGGCAAGGCCGTGAGGCAGACTCCTTGCACATCTTCCAGGGCGTCAGCGTCATTGTCGGCAAGGATGAAGCAGACGCCGAACAGCAGTACCAAACCACCGCCGCGCTGGTGTCGGTGCCCGATGCCCTGAACTACCTTGGCCGCTACTTTGAGCATCATGACTTCAGCCAGTACCCGCTGGACGAACCTTTCCCCGACATCGGTGACCTGGGGCAGAACAGCTTCCGCAGTACCACCGACGAAATCAAACGTAATGCCCGCGAGCGTGGGCTGACCCTGCGGCAGGTCGCGCTTGAATCCGCCAGCCCAAGACCGCGTTTTTCCGGTTCGCCGGAACAGGTGGCGGACGGCCTGCAGCAATGGTTTGAAGCCCGCGCGGCCGACGGTTTTATCATCCAGGGCGGCACGCCTGATACCTTCCCCCGCTTTGTTGAACAGGTTGTGCCTGTGCTGCAGGCGCGAGGCCTTTTCCGCACGGAATACCCCGGCACCACGCTGCGCGAGAGCTTCGGCTTAGCGCTGCCCGACAATCGCTACGGCAAATAAAGAGAAACGACTATGCAAAAATCATCGCTGTTGCTGGCCATTGCGCTGGCATGGACTCCGCTTGCCTGGGCGAACGACGTCACCATCAACGGAACCGGCGTTAGCCTTGAGGCGAACAAAGCGCCGGTAAATACCGCTAAAAACCCGCAGGCCATCGCGCAGTTACCCAAAGACTACCATTTTGCCGTTCCCGGTAAGTTTACCGTGGCAGTGGCGGCGCTGAACTCGCCGCCGCTGACGGTTTTTTCTGATGATAATAAAACCCTGCTCGGCAGCGAGGTGGATATTGCACGCCTGGTGGCCGACAGCCTCGGACTTGAGCTTAACGTGGTGCCCACGTCCTGGGAAGACTGGCCGCTGGGCGTGGTTTCCGGGAAATATGATGCCGCGATCAGCAATATTACCGTCACCAAAGATCGCAAAGAGAAGTTCGATTTCGCTACCTATCGCAAAGACTCCCTGGGCTTTTACGTCAAAGCCAACAGCCCGATAAAATCCATCAGCCGTGCGCAAGAGATTGCCGGGCTGCGCATCGTCGTGGGTTCAGGCACCAATCAGGAAGCTATCCTGCTGGCATGGAACGCTGAAAACCAGAAGAAAGGCCTGAAGCCTTTTACCCCGGTGTACACCAAAGATGATGCGGCACTAACGCTTGCACTGCAGTCCGGCCGGGCGGATGCCTGGTTTGGGCCAAACGTCACCGGGGCCTGGAAAGCGGCGCTGACCGGGCAGACGAAGCTGGTGGGCAGCGTCGACGGCGGCTGGCCGAAGGCTGCGCACATTGCGGTGACGCTGAAAAAAGGCAGCGGCCTGGTTGAGCCAGTACAAACGGCGCTCAACGGCGCTATTCAGCAGGGCGACTACGCCAGGGTGCTGAACCGCTGGGGCGAGGGCGTGGAAAGTATTCCTGCCTCAGAAATTAATCCCGCCGGTTTAGGCGACTGAGGAGGCAGATATGAGCGAACGTTTTCGCGTTTTGTCCCCGGAAGCGCCTGAGCTGCAGCCCATTATTAGCGGGCTGTTTGGCGAATACGCTGCCCGCTACGGCGATTTTTTCTCGCGCGATGCGGAGGTCGAGCTTACCGAGTGGTATCTCCCCCCGCAGGGCATTTTTATCGTGCTTGAGCGGGAAGGCGAAATTATTGCCACCGGCGCCTACAAGCCTTACGACCCGCAAACCGCAGAGATTAAGCGCATCTGGACAAAAAGCACGCTGCGAAAGCAGGGGCTGGCCGGGCGTGTCGTGCGAGAGCTGGAACGCTTTGCGCTTCAGGCGGGCTATGGTCGCATCTATCTGACCACCGGTTTTCGCCAGCCGGAGGCGGTCAGGCTTTACCTGAGTGAAGGCTACGATCCGCAGTTTAGCCTGCAGGTTGACCCGGAAACGTTCAGCCAGCCTCCCCACGACGGACGGCTGCGGTTCACCAAAATTTTATCGCTGGAAAGCCTGAGCAAAACGGCATGAGGAATAACGATGAAACCTTCTGAAACCATCAAAGTGGTGCCCGCGCGTTACCCGTTACGTACCGTGGGCGCTTTAATAGCGCTGTTCGTGCTGGCGGTGGTGGTGCAATCCGTCGCGTTCAATCCTCGCTGGGAATGGGGCGTTTTTGCGCAATGGTTTTTTAACCCGGTTATCCTTGAGGGGCTGGGGCAAACCTTACTGCTGACGCTGCTGGGCACGGTACTGAGCGTCATACTTGGCGGCCTGCTCGCGCTGGCCAGGCTTTCGTCTTCCTGGCTGCTGAACAGCCTGGCCTGGAGCTACATCTGGCTGTTCCGCTCGCTGCCGTTGATTGTGGTGCTGATCGTGCTCTACAACTTCTCCTATCTGTACGACAAGCTTTCGCTTGGCATTCCCTTCACCAGCATTGTCTGGGGGAGCTACGACACGATTAACGTGCTGGGGCAATTTTCGACGGCGGTTGTCGGGCTGACGCTGGTACAAAGCGCCTACACGGCAGAGATAGTCCGCGGCGGTTTTTTGGGCGTGGACCACGGGCAATATGAAGCTGCTGCCGCGCTGGGGTTGCCCGCCTGGCGGCGTACCGTGAGGATTATTCTGCCCCAGGCGCTGCGTACGATCCTGCCCGCCGGGTTCAATGAAATCATCAGCCTGGCCAAAGGCACGGCGATGGTTTACGTGCTGGCGATGCCTGAGCTGTTTTATACCATCCAGATGATCTACAACCGCACCCAGCAGGTTATCCCGCTGCTGATGGTGGCGGCCGTCTGGTACCTGGTGATTACCAGCGTGCTGTCGCTCATTCAGTATCTGGTGGAGCGTTCCCTGGCCCGCAGCGAGCGTCGTTCGGCCATCAACCAAACGCGTTCCGCCCGCAGCGCGGCACCGTCCACAGCCGTCGTATCGCAGGAGCCGATTCATGCCAACCTCTCATAATGGCCACATCTCTATTACCGGCGTCAGCAAATACTTTGGACGCCATAAGGCGCTGGACGATGTTTCGCTGGAGATACCGCCGGGCACGGTAACCGTCATTCTCGGCCCATCGGGCTCCGGGAAATCTACGCTGCTGCGCACCATCAACCACCTTGAGCGCGTGGATGAGGGCTTTATCCAGATTGACGGCGATTACATTGGCTATCGCCTTAAAGGAGACAAGCTGTATGAGCTTAAAGAAAAGGAGATCCTGCGCCAGCGAGCCAACGTGGGCTATGTCTTTCAGAACTTCAACCTTTTCCCCCATATGACGGTGCTGGAAAACCTGATTGAAGCGCCGGTGGCCCATAAACAGCTGAGCCGCAAAGAGGCGGTTGAGCGCGCGTATGAGCTGCTCGACGTGGTCGGGCTGCGTAATAAAGCTGACGCGTGGTCGCGGCATTTATCCGGCGGCCAGCAACAGCGTATTGCCATTGCCCGCGCTCTGGCGCTTAGCCCGCGCGTAATGCTGTTTGATGAACCCACCTCCGCGCTCGATCCCGAGCTGGTAGGCGAAGTACTGGACGTGATTAAAAGGCTGGCGAGTTCGGGCACCACGCTGGTGGTGGTCACCCACGAAATAGGGTTTGCGCGCGAGGTGGCCGACCAGGTGGTGTTTATGGTGGACGGCAAAATTGTTGAGCAGGGCAGCAGCGACGAAGTGTTGAATCGCCCGCAGCATCCACGTACCCGGCAGTTTTTATCGAAGGTGCTGTGACATGAAATATCGATTAATTGCGCTGTTAGCCTGTGCTTCAGTGACATCGGCGCAGGCGGATATCAACCTGGCCGCCAATGAAAAACCGCTCAGCGTCGCACGGGACGAGCAGGCCATCGCCAAAATTCCTGCTGGCTATCATTTTGTTGAGCCGGGTACGCTGACGGTGGCTATTTCCGCACTTAACTCTCCGCCGCTGGCGCTGCTGGCAAGCGATAACCGCACGCGTATAGGCAGCGACCCGGATATTGCCCGCCTGCTGGCGAATAGCCTGGGCCTGAAGCTAAAGCTGGTGCCCACCGCGTGGGAGGACTGGCCGCTGGGCATTACCTCCGGACGTTATGACGTAGCGCTGGTGAATATTGCCGTAACCGAGCAGCGTAAAGAGAAATTTGATTTTGCGACCTATCGCGTGGACTCGCTCTCTTTTGCGGTGAAGGCCAGCAGCCCGATTCAGGCGATTGGTAAGGCAGAAGATCTCGCCGGGCGCAAAGTCATCGTGGGCGCTGGAACCAATCAGGAGCGCATTCTGCTCGGCTGGAATGCGGAAAACGAACGCGCCGGGCGTGAACCTGCCTTGCCCGTCTACGTTACCGACGACGCTTCCGCGAACCTTTATATTCAATCTGGCCGGGCCGATGTGTTTTTTGGCCCGCAGTCCATTACGGCGTATAAAGCGGCCCTAACCGGGACAACGCGGGTGGTTGGGCTGGGGCCGAAAAAGGCTTATGTGGCGACAACAACGAAGAAGGGAAACGGGCTGGTATATGCGCTGCAGGCGGCGCTGGATGGCGCAATTCAACGTGGGGAATATCAGCAGGTTCTGGCGAGGTGGGGAGAGCAGGGAGAAGCCGTTGTTCAGTCGGAGGTGAATCCACCCGGCATTACTTACTAACAGAAAAGGCCCGCTATGCGGGCCTTAAATCATTTTGCGTTATCTTAGCGTGGTGCAACGGTGATGCTGTTGCCGCTGCCGGAGATGGCAACACGCTGGCCAACGGAGTAACGGGTATCACCCTGTTTCTGCACGGCCATGATGGTTTGACCATCATCTTTACGGATTTCCAGCTCAACGCCTTTGCTGTTGCCCGCTGCGCCGCCGATGGCGTCGCCAGCCAGGCCGCCTGCTACGGCGCCGCCAGCGGTAGCCAGGGTGCGCCCGGTGCCGCCGCCGACGGTGTTACCCAACAGACCGCCCAGTACTGCACCACCGATGGCACCGATAGTGCTGTTGCCGTCGCTGCCTTTAATGGTGACGGCGCGAACGTGGGTAATGGTACCGTAAGTCACGGTTCTTACCTGTTTAGCTTCGGACGCGTCGTAAACATCGCCGGACAGCCCTTCGTTGGCACAGCCAGCCAGGGTCAGAGCAACCAGTGAAACTGCCAAAATACGTGAAATCATTTGTACCTCTCCTGTGAACCCATCAACGCTCGGTGAGCATCCGTTATGGCTAAATTATATGGCAATTCCTGGCCATAGTTCATGTTTGTTCTACAACAATCCTGTAAAAATAGTAAATCAAACGTCTTTAACAACAATTAAACCGCTGCGCTTTGCTAATTTGGCTTAAGGCGCAGCCCGCCTGTTACGGCAGCTGACACAGATTATTAATAAAAATTATTAATAAATCATGATATTGCGTGCTAATTTAAGCGCATTAATTTACCGCCCCGACGAGAATAAGGAGTGACGATGAAATCAGGTCGCTATATTGGCGTGATGTCAGGCACCAGTCTGGATGGCATCGATGTGGTGCTGGCCGCTATCGACGAACACCTGGTCGTCCAGCAGGCGAGCTACAGTCACCCGATGCCGCTGGCCATCAAAAACGCCGTTCTTGCCGTGTGCCAGGGGCAGCAGCACACGCTGTCCCAGTTCGGGCAATTGGACAATCGGCTTGGAAAATTGTTCGCCGAGGCGGTACAAATCCTGGTAAAACGCGAAGGGCTCAGGCCTGAAGACGTGACGGCCATTGGCTGTCACGGGCAAACCGTCTGGCACGAACCGCACGGCGAAGCTGCCCACACGCTGCAGATTGGCGATAATAACCAAATCGCCGCGTTGACCGGCATCACCGTGGTGGGGGATTTCCGCCGTCGCGACATGGCGCTGGGCGGGCAGGGTGCGCCGCTGGTGCCCGCGTTCCATCAGGCGCTGCTGGCTCATCCGGTAGAACGCCGGATGGTGCTCAATATTGGCGGCATTGCCAACCTCTCGTTGCTGATCCCCGACCAACCGGTCAGAGGTTACGATACGGGCCCTGGCAACATGCTGATGGATGCCTGGATCTGGCGGCAGCGGGGGAAAGGCTACGATAAAGACGCCGAGTGGGCGAGCAGCGGAAAAGTCATCATTCCGTTACTGCAGCAGATGCTCAGCGACCCTTATTTCTCTGCCCCCGCGCCTAAAAGCACCGGACGTGAATACTTTAACTATGGCTGGCTTGAGCGCCAGCTGGCCAGGTTCCCCGCGCTTGCCGGGGAAGATGTGCAGGCCACGCTCACTGAATTGACCGCCACAACCATCGCCGAGCAGGTGTTATTGAGCGGCGGCTGTGAGCGCGTAATGGTGTGCGGCGGTGGCAGCCGTAACCCGCTGCTGATGGCCCGTCTTGCCGCGCTGTTGCCGGGAATTGAAGTCACGACAACCGACGAGGCAGGGATCAGCGGGGACGATATGGAAGCTCTGGCCTTTGCCTGGCTGGCGTATCGCACGATGTCCGGCCTGCCGGGGAATCTTCCTTCGGTGACCGGCGCCTCTGAGCCAACGATACTTGGCGCCATTTATCCGGCAAATCCTCGCCATAATCAGAGTTAACTGAAATTATCTTCTTCCCGTAGCCGCTAAACTGAAGGCGTAAAGGAGGGCGCAGGCCCTCCAGGGATAAGAAGATCTTCAGGATACTCAGATGAAAAAACTGCTTGCTGTCACCCTTCCACTGCTGCTCGCCGGCTGCAGCTACTACAACGCCTTTCTCGAAAAAATGCATACCGATACGCTGGTCTACCAGTGCGACGAAAAGCCGTTGACCGTGAAGCTGAATAACGACAAACAGCAGGTGAGCTTTGTCTACGACAACCAGCTATTGACCCTGACTCAGGGACTTTCCGCCTCCGGGGCGCGTTATACCGACGGCGTTTACGTTTTCTGGTCCAAGGGTGAAGGCGCGACGGTCTATCGTAAAGACAACATCGTGCTGAATAATTGCCAGTTGCAAACGGCCAAACGTTGAGATTTCTTAGGGTGGAGAGCACAATAGCTCCACCCGAGGATAGCCTGACGTAACGCCATGTCTGATAACGACTCTTTGCAACAGATTGCACATTTGCGCCGCGAATACACCAAAGGTGGCCTGCGACGCCACGATCTCACCGACACGCCGCTGCCGCTGTTTGAACGCTGGCTGGCCCAGACCTGTGAGGCGAAGCTCGTTGACCCTACCGCGATGGTTGTCGCGACGGTCGATGAAAACGGCCAGCCGTATCAACGCATCGTGCTGCTGAAACATTTTGATGAAAAAGGCCTGGTGTTTTACACCAACCTTGGCTCGCGTAAGGCGCATCACCTTGAAACGAACCCGCGCATTAGCCTGCACTTCCCGTGGCATATGCTGGACAGGCAGGTGATGGTACAGGGCACCGCCGAGCGTCTTTCCACGCTTGAGGTACTGAAATACTTCCACAGCCGCCCGAAGGACAGCCAGATAGGCGCCTGGGTGTCGAAGCAGTCGAGCCGTATTTCCGCGCGCGGCGTGCTTGAAAGCAAATTCCTTGAGCTGAAGCAGAAATTCCAGCAGGGCGAAGTGCCGCTGCCGAGTTTTTGGGGCGGCTACCGCGTCAGCATCGAACAGATGGAGTTCTGGCAGGGGGGCGAACACCGCCTGCACGACCGCTTCCTTTACCAGCGCGACGGAGCTGCCTGGAAAATAGACCGCCTCGCGCCGTAAAGCCAGGATTTTCAGCTTAAGGGCTGGTGCTAACTGCGCCAGCCCTTTATTCTATGTGCCCTAAAAATGAATTCTTTCGCCAGTGGGCGAAAAGCCGTGTACCGGCAAAGGTGCAGTCGTATAGAGATGGAGAATTTGATGTCGAACATCAATTTGATAAAACAATTGCAAGAGCGGGGCCTGGTGGCCCAGGTGACGGATGAGGATGCGTTAGCAGAGCGACTGGCGCAGGGGCCAATTGCACTCTATTGCGGCTTCGATCCTACCGCCGACAGCTTGCATTTGGGCCATCTGGTTCCGCTGCTGTGCCTGAAACGCTTTCAGGAAGCAGGCCATAAGCCGGTTGCCCTCGTGGGCGGCGCGACCGGTCTTATCGGCGATCCAAGCTTTAAAGCCGTTGAGCGCAAACTGAACACCGAAGATACCGTGCAGGAGTGGGTGGAAAAAATTCGCCGCCAGGTTGCGCCGTTCCTCGACTTTGACTGCGGTGAAAACTCCGCCGTCGCGGCTAACAACTATGACTGGTTTGGCGGCATGAACGTGCTGACCTTCCTGCGCGACATCGGCAAACACTTCTCTGTTAACCAGATGATTAACAAAGAGGCCGTCAAACAGCGCCTGAACCGTGATGATGTGGGGATTTCCTTTACCGAGTTCTCCTACAACCTGCTGCAGGGCTACGATTTTGCCTGCCTGAATAAACTGCACGGCGTGGTGCTGCAGATTGGCGGTTCCGATCAGTGGGGCAACATTACCTCCGGTATCGACCTGACCCGTCGTCTGCACCAGCAGCAGGCTTTCGGCCTGACCGTGCCGCTGATCACTAAATCTGACGGCACCAAGTTCGGAAAAACCGAAGGTGGCGCGGTCTGGCTCGATCCGAAGAAAACCAGCCCGTACAAATTCTACCAGTTCTGGATAAACACCGCGGACGCCGACGTTTATCGCTTCCTGAAGTTCTTCACCTTTATGGACATTGCGGAAATCAATGCCCTGGAAGAAGAAGACAAGAACAGCGGCGCTGCGCCTCGTGCTCAGTACGTGCTGGCAGAGCAGGTGACTCGTCTGGTTCACGGCGAAGAAGGCCTGACCGCCGCCAAACGTATTACCGCCAGCCTGTTTAACGGCAACCTGAGCGACCTGAGCGAAGCAGACTTCGAACAGCTGGCTCAGGACGGCGTCCCGATGGTTGAAATTGAACGCGGTGCCGACCTGCAACAGGCGCTGGTGGACTCCGAGCTGCAGCCATCCCGTGGCCAGGCCCGTAAAACCATCTCTCAGAATGCGATTACCATTAACGGTGAAAAACAGTCTGACCCGGAATACACCTTCACCGAAGGCGATATTCTCTTTAACCGTTACACCCTGCTGCGTCGCGGTAAAAAGAACTACTGCCTCGTCTGCTGGAAATAAGTTATCGGAATAGAAAAGCACGGCTTACGCCGTGTTTTTTTTTAGCAAGCACAACACCTGGCGATACCCGAGTAGAAAAATGAAAAACATTCTTGCTATCCAGTCCCATGTGGTATTTGGTCATGCCGGCAACAGCGCCGCCGAATTCCCGATGCGCCGCCTGGGCGCTAACGTCTGGCCGCTGAACACGGTGCAGTTCTCTAACCACACTCAGTACGGGAAATGGACCGGCAGCGTAATGCCCGCCAGCCACCTGAGCGAGATTGTGCAGGGGATTGCGGATATAGGGCAGCTGCAGCGTTGTGACGCGGTGCTGAGCGGTTATCTGGGCTCGGCGGAGCAGGGCGAACATATTCTTTCTATCGTGCGTCAGGTGAAGGCGGCTAACCCGAACGCCAAATACTTCTGTGACCCGGTGATGGGCCATCCGGAAAAAGGCTGCATCGTGGCGCCTGGCGTGGCGGAATACCACACGCGCTACGCCATGCCTGCCAGCGATATCATCGCGCCGAACCTGATTGAGCTGGAAATTCTGAGCGGCCACAGCGTGAACAACGTGGCCGAGGCCGTCGCGACGGCCCGCGAGCTTATCGCTCAGGGGCCAGAAATCGTGCTGGTGAAACACCTGGCCCGGGCGGGCTATCAGCAGGATCGTTTTGAAATGCTGCTGGTGACGGCTGAAGAGGCGTGGCACATTCATCGCCCGCTGGTGGACTTCGGCGAACGTCAGCCGGTTGGCGTGGGCGATGTGACCAGCGGCCTGCTGCTGGTTAAGCTGCTGCAGGGTGCGACGCTGCGTGAAGCGCTGGAGCACGTCACGGCGGCGGTGTACGACATCATGATCGTCACCAAACGCATGGCGGAATACGAGCTGCAGCTCGTTGCCGCTCAGGACGGCATCGCCAAACCTGAGCATTACTTCACCGCGGTGAAGCTCTGAAACAGAAACGCCCTCAGCTGAGGGCGTTCAGATTGATGACAAACACCCGAAAAACGTGGTTTTCGGGTGTTTGGGGCAAACCAGAGAACATCATTCATTGTTTTTATTAGACCGAAGTTCGGATCTTTTAAGGTCAATGAACTTTGTCAGCAGTCTCAACGCCCTCAATAGAGGGCGTTTTGCTTTTAAGGGATGACTTAAATCCCTTCGGCGGTCAGCGCCGCAGAAACTGCCGGGCGCGCCTTCATGCGTTCAACATAGGCTTCGATATTCGTCAGGCCAGCCAGATCCAGCTTCAGGCCGTACGCCCAGCGCAGCACGGTGAACAGGTAGGCATCTACCACCGTGAAGCGCGAGCCCATCAGCCACTGTTTGTCCTTCAGCTCTTCGTTCACGTACTGGAATTTCTTCTCCAGCTGTTTGCGAACCACGGCCTTGAACTCTTCTGGCGTAGCCGGGTTGAACAGCGGAGAAAAGCCTTTATGCAGCTCGGTCGCCACATAGTTCAGCCACTCCAGCGTGTGATAGCGGGTCATGCTGCCCGCCGGTGCCAGCAGCTGGCGGTCGGGAACCTTATCTGCCAGATACTGGACGATAGCCACGCCCTCGGTCAGCAAAGAGCCGTCATCCAGCACCAGCGCAGGCACCTGGCCTTTCGGGTTAATGGCGAGGAAATCGTCACCGTTTTCGGTGCGTTTGGTCGCCAGGTCAACTTTTACCAGTGAAAAGTCCAGACCTGACTCACGCAGGATAATGTGCGGGGAGAGGGAACAGGCACCGGGCTTGAAATACAGTTTCATGACTAACTCCTTTAGGGCGCTAAGATAACCTATGGTAGTGCGGACTCGGTGAAAAAAAAAGCCGCCGGCTGTGAGGCCGGCGGCTAAATTATCATTTTTCCGGGGAAAGTTACGCCGTAGCGGTTTCGTTAGCCTTTTCCGCTTTGTCTTCACTCAGCGTCATGCGGTTCAGCTTAGGCGCTGTCAGCAGCATCAGCACGGCAATCACGCCGGTGACGATACCAATCTGCATGAAGACACGACCGTACACTTCCAGAGACAGCAGCGGGTCGGTAACGTTTTCCGGTACCGCCATCAGGCCAGCAACTTTACCGGCGATGATGGCCGCACCTGCGGTCGTCAGGAACCAGCTACCCATAATGAAGCCCATCAGGCGCTGTGGTACCAGCTGTGCAACCATGGCAAGGCCCAGGCCGGAAATCATCAGCTCACCGATACTCTGCAGCGCGTAGCTCAGAATCAGCCAGTTCACGGAAACCATACCCGCGTCGCTGGCAAACTTCGTGCCGACCGGCAGCACCAGGAAGGCGAAGGAGCACAGCACCATACCGATAGCAAACTTGTGCGGCATAGGCAGGCGGTCACCCATCTTGTTGTAGATTGCGGCCAGAATCGGGCTACCAATCATGATCCAGAACGGGTTCAGCGCCTGGAACTGCTCTGCCTCGAAGGTGATGCCGAGAATTTCATGGCCCACGTTACGAATAGCGAAGAAGTTCAGGGAAGTCGGCATCTGGCTGTACAGCACGAAGAAGACGATAGCTTCAACCATCAGGATGAAGGCCACGATCATCTTGCGGCGAGCTGCGCCTTTCATCGCAAAGGCTTCTTTAGCGAAGATAAGGACGATACCCAGGGCAACAACGCCCAGTACGGCGCGAGCAATGCCCTGGTTGTGCAGCAGCCAGGTAGCAACCGCAACCAGCACCACGACGCCGGCGATGGTCGCCATCAGCTTACCGAAGTGTACCGGCGCGAAGTCAGGTTTGGAGCCGTAGTTCTTCACCCACTTTTTGCAGAAGATGAAGTTCACGAGGGTAATCAGCATACCCACGAAGCTCAGGGAGAACGCGGTGCTCCAGCCGTACTGCGCAGCCAGCCACGGGGTGGCGAGCATAGAGAAGAAGGAACCGATGTTGATGGACATGTAGTACATGGTGAATGCACCGTCCAGACGCGGGTCGTCTTTCTCATAGCAGGTAGAAAGCAGCGAGGAAGGGTTAGCCTTGAACAGGCCGTTACCTACCGCGATGGTGGCCATACCGATATACACCACGCTTACGTCGTGGCCGGAGTAGGCAACAAGGGCGTAACCGATAGCCAGTACGACAGTACCGAGCATGATGACGCGTTTTGTGCCGAGTACTTTGTCACCCAGCCAGCCGCCAATGGCAACCAGGCCATAGACCAGGGCGCTAAAGGAGGAGAACAGCGTGATGGAGTCCGCTTCGGACATGCCCAGCATTTTGACCAGGTAAACGGCCATGATGCCCTGCAGGCCGTAATAGCCGAAACGCTCCCAGAGCTCGATGGAGAAAATCAGGTAGAACGATTTAGGTTGCTTGAACGCGTTAAGACTCACGTTTTCTGCTGGTTCTTTGTTTGCAGTCGACACATATACCTCTTTTTTTACATCCCGCTTTAATAAGGGGCTTGCTCATGCCTTACCGCATTGGTAAGCATTTTTCTTGTTATAAGGAAGGAAAAACGGGAGGTAATGTTCACTATCCAGGGGGCTCAGGCAAGGGGTTTGTAATAATTTGTTACATATATCCATGACAAGATAATACGCCATAAGGTGAATTGTTATTCAGCGTTAAATTTTACCAATTCATTTATTAACGATTTTTTGTCTTTTTTAAAAGCGATTTTTTAACATTGCAGTTATATGTTCTGCTTTTTCGCCTTAAATGCAGTGTTAATAACCATATTATTCAATATGCATGGCCTATTGTATTGCAATAGATCCATTAATCCTAACGATAGCAAGGCCTTAGAGATGTTTTGATTACCTTTTCGCAACCTTGAGTTATCAAAGTGATATAGATCACAAATTTATAGAAATTTCTTATCGCAAAAAAACGATTAACCTGGTGAGCCGATTATAGAGCGCACAATATAAAATCTGCCGGCGGATTTAACGGAATAAAAGTGTGCTTTCGGGGTTTTTAACAGGCAGGGGGGTTATAAAGCGCCCGGCGGTAACGCGAGCGCCTGAGTTCAGACGTCTACTTTCTCTTTGAATTCGCAGAGGTCTTCGATAATGCATGAGCCACAGCGAGGCTTGCGGGCAATGCAGGTGTAGCGCCCGTGAAGGATAAGCCAGTGGTGGCAATCGACCTTAAATTCTGCGGGAACGACCTTAAGCAGCTTTTCCTCTACCTGCTCGACGTTTTTCCCTGCGGCGAACTGGGTGCGGTTACAAACCCGGAAGATATGGGTATCAACGGCAATAGTCGGCCAGCCAAAGGCGGTATTAAGCACCACGTTTGCCGTTTTACGGCCCACGCCGGGCAGGGCTTCCAGCGCCGCTCTGTCTTCCGGCACTTCTCCGCCGTGCAGCTCCAACAGCATCCGGCAGGTTTTGATGACGTTTTCCGCTTTGCTGTTAAACAGGCCGATGGTTTTGATGTACTCCTTCACGCCGTCCACGCCAAGCGCCAGCATGGCGGCCGGAGTATTGGCGACAGGGTAAAGCTTTGCCGTCGCTTTATTGACGCTGACGTC
The DNA here is from genome assembly GCF_042138895.1 of Cedecea selenatireducens. Lineage (NCBI taxonomy): Bacteria > Pseudomonadati > Pseudomonadota > Gammaproteobacteria > Enterobacterales > Enterobacteriaceae > Cedecea > Cedecea selenatireducens. The sequence continues at coordinate 29,500 of NZ_JBHIKW010000008.1, forward strand.
GGTGGCCTGAGCGGAGAGCAGAACGGCAATCAGCAGCTCAAAGGGGCTGCTGAAGTTGAGTTCTGTCGTGGGGTGAGGATTGTTATCTCTCAGGCGGGTGAGGATCTCAACGCGCTTGCTGTTGTTCATTAAGCCTTCTCTGCAGTGCCTTCCACGGCGGCGCTTTCACGAGCGCGGCGGGCCTTCATTTTTTCATCAATGAGGTATTTTATCGCCAACAGCATGCCAAGGCCAATAAAGGCGCCCGGCGGTAACATGGCGAGCAGGAAAGGCGTGTCGGTGTGGAAGACTTCAATGCGCAGCACTTTTGCCCAGTTGCCAAGCAGGCCGTCTGCGCCGTCAAACAGCGTGCCGTTGCCAATGATTTCGCGCAGAGAGCCCAGCACGAACATCGCGCTGGTGGCGCCAAGGCCGGTAGCAAAGCCGTCCAGAGCGGCATAAGGCACGCTGGCTTTTGCCGCATAAGCTTCGGCTCGCCCTACGACGATACAGTTGGTCACGATAAGCGGGATAAAGATCCCCAGCGACTGGTAGAGCCCAAACGCGTAGGCGTTAATCAGCATCTGCACGATGCTCACCACCGAGGCGATGATCAGCACATAAACCGGAATACGAATCTCAGCGGGCACCCAGCGACGCAGCGCGGAGATTGTGCCGTTAGTTAGCGTCAGCACCAGCGTTGTGGCAAGCCCAAGGCCCAGGGCATTGGTTGCCGTGGAGGTGACGGCAAGCAGTGGACAAAGGCCCAGAAGCTGAACCAGCGCCGAGTTGTTTTTCCATAGCCCGTTTATCAGGACACGTTTTGTTTCGCTCATTGTTGATCTCCACAGGCAGGCAGTTCGTTGAGCTGCGCTGGCAGGGTCTGTGCGAACAGGCCTGCACGCTTAACGGCGTTGACCACCGCGCGCGGGGTAATGGTCGCCCCGGTAAATTGGGTAAACTGACCGCCGTCTTTTTGCACCGCCCAGGTCGGGTCATTGCTGCCCTGAATGCGCTTGTTGGCAAAATGCGTTATCCAGTCGCTCAGACGCAGTTCAATCTTGTCGCCAAGGCCCGGCGTTTCATGGTGCTCGGTGACGCGTGTGCCGAGTATGGTGCCGTTAAAATCAGCGGCAACCAGAATTTGTATAGCACCAGAATAGCCGTCCGGCGCGGTAGCTTCCATGACCACGGCAACCGGCTTATCGCCTTTGCGCGCCACGTAGATGTGCCGTGTGCCCTTGCCGAGAGGGGAGTCCTTTACCAGCAGGCAGCTGTCCTGAATGCGGTTATCGTAAACGTCATCTGAAATCACCTGATCGAACAACATCTTTTGCTGCAGCGCAGACTGCTGCGCGATGGTGGGTTTGGTGAGTTCGTTGACCAGTGCCGTAAGTCCGGTAAACAGGGCGGCAAACAGCGCCAGGGCGATGCCATGCTTTTGCATTGTTTTAAACATAGCGTCTCCTTAGCGATGGCCGTAAGCGCGAGGGCGCGTGTAGTAGTCAATCAGCGGCACGGTGATGTTGCCCAGCAGCACGGCAAACGCCACGCCGTCCGGATAGCCGCCGTAGGTACGAATCAGCCAAACCAGCAGGCCAACCAGCGCCCCAAAAATCAGCCGACCGCGATTGGTGGTCGAGGCGGTGACCGGATCGGTCAGGATAAAGAACGCGCCAAGCATGGTCGCGCCTGAGAACAGGTGCACCATCGGCGACAGGCATTTTTCCGGGGAGATAAGCCAGCCGAGCGTGGAGCAGACGGCTAAAGCAACCAGGAAGCCCGCCGGGATATGCCAGCGAATGGTGCCGCGCCACAGCAGGAACAGGCCGCCGGCCAGATAAGCCAGGTTAACCCACTGCCAGCCGAGACCCGCCAGCGCACCGCCGTAGATTGGCGCGCTCAGCAGTTGCTCAGCGGAGTGGCCCGCATGCAGGCCGGTTTTAAACGTGTCCAGCGGCGTCGCCTGGCTGATGCCGTCTACGCCCATGCGTAGCGTATCCATGGTGCCGCCCGCGGTGGTTGCGCCGTGGAAAATTATTTGCAGGCTGTCTACAAAACCAGGCACGGTGGCGGCGATGGACTGCGGAGGCAGCCACGAAGTCATCTGCACCGGGAAAGCAATGAGCAGCACAACATAGCCAATCATGGCCGGGTTGAACGGGTTATTGCCGAGACCGCCGTAAAGCTGCTTGGCAATGATGATGGCAAACACCATCCCGAGCACCACCATCCACCACGGCGCGAGAGGGGGAATACTGATCCCCAGCAGCAGGCCGGTCAGCAGCGCAGAGTTATCCCCCAGATAGGTTTGCACCGGTCTTTTGCGCAGGCGTAATACCAGCGCCTCTGCGGCCATCGCGCTGACGATCCCCAGCACAACCTGAATCAGCGTTCCCCAGCCAAACCAGTACCACTGCATCGCAATGCCGGGCAGGGCCGCGAGAGAAACCAGCATCATAATCCGCGCGGTGCTGCGCTGGTTATGGGTGAACGGGGAGCTTGCGATTTTAAAAACCATTTATTCCTCTGGAGACATCTGAGCGGCTTTACGTGCCTGAACGCGGGCAATTGCCGCAGCCACTGCAGCTTTGCGTGGATCTTGTTCTTCTTGTGGTGCAGGTTGTTCGCTTTCTGCCTTCTGCGCTGCTTTACGAGCTTTTGCGCGAGCGATGGCGGCTTCGACAGCGGCTTTACGCGGATCAACGGCTTCCTGCTCAGCGGCCACAGGCTCCGCGCTTTCGGCATTCTGCGCAGCTTTGCGGGCCTTAGCACGGGCGATAGCGGCTTCAACGGCGGCCTTGCGCGGGTCCACCTCTGCGCTGACCGTCGATTCTGCCTGTTGTGCTTTCTCCGCCTGGCGAGCACGCGCTTCAGCCTTACGGGCTTCGCGAGCAGCAATTACTTCGCTGTTGTCCGGCACGCTGCCGGCTTGAACGATAATAGGTTCTTCGCTGGCCTGGGCTTTTTTGCTCTTCACGCGGGCAAGGGCGGCCTGAATAGCGTCATTGTCCTTCGCCGTCGGCTGAACTGCCGCATTTTTGTGGCGTTCAAGGCGGGCGGCTTTCTCGCGCTCCAGCCTTTCTTGACGAGCTTCAAAACGAGCTTTGGCTTCAAGAGTGCGTTTTGCTTCCAGTTCTATCTCACGGATCTCGGCTTTTTCCTGACGGAAATACTGCACCAGCGGGATATTACTCGGGCAAACGTAAGCGCAGGCGCCGCATTCGATGCAGTCCGCCAGGTTATGCGCGGTAGCTTTGTCGTGCTGCTGGCCTTTGCTATACCAGTAAAGCTGCTGCGGCAGCAGGTCCGCCGGGCAGGAGTCCGCGCAGGCGCTGCAGCGAATACAGCCTTGTTCTTCTTCCTGCTCGCCCATCTCACTCGGAGAAGGCGCCAGCAGGCAGTTGGTGATTTTTACCACCGGCACGTCCAGCCACGGCAGGGTGAAGCCCATCAGCGGGCCGCCCATAATGACCTTCTGATCCTGGCTCGGGCGGAAGCCTGCAAAAGTCAGCAGGTGGCTTACCGGCGTACCCAGACGCGCCCAGACGTTACCCGGTTGGGTAATAGATTCACCGGTTAAGGTCACAACGCGCTCGGTCAGAGGTTCACCGTCTATCACCGCGCGCTTGATAGCATATGCGGTGCCGACGTTTTGCATCAGAATACCGATGTCGGACGAACGGCCGCCGTGAGGAACCTGCTTGCCGGTCAGAATTTGCGTGAGCTGCTTGGCGCCACCGGACGGATATTTCGTCGGGATCACCCGCAGTTGCATATCGTGGCTGTCTGCCAGCACCGCACGCATCATCGAGATGGCCTGGGGCTTGTTGTCCTCGATGCCGATAAGAATGCGCTGCGGCTTAAGAATATGGGCCAGAATGCGAACGCCTTCGACGATTTGAGCGGCACAATCCTGCATCAGGCGATCGTCGGCGGTGATGTAAGGCTCGCACTCTGCGGCGTTAATAATGAGCGTATCTATTTTGTCGCCGCCGCCCTGCAGTTTACTGCCGGTAGGGAAGCCTGCGCCGCCGAGCCCGGCTACGCCGAACTGGTGAATACGTTCGATAAGCGCTTCACGCGTCTGGCAGCGGTAATCGCTCCAGCCGTCCCGCTCTATCCAGCGGTCCTCGCCGTCTGCATCGAGAATAATGCTAAGTTCTGCAAGGGCAGAAGGGTGCGCGGTGGAATGCGGCGCAATATCTTTAATGGTGCCGGAGGTTGGGGCATGCACCGGCAGCATACGCCCGCGACCGCGAGTCAGCGGCTGGCCGCGCAGCACATAATCACCGGGCTTCACGCACAGTTCGCCTTCCGCACCGATATGCTGCTTCAGCGGGATCACGAGCTGGGACGGCAGCGGTACCTGGCGCAAAGGCGTGCCGTTAGACTGGGTCTTCATCTCTGGCGGATGAATGCCGCCGTCAAAGTCCCAAATCCTGTCTTTTTTAAAACGATTGAAGATATTAAGCATGATTGTCCGCCGGGATCATACGCACCGGGATGGTCTGCAAATCCCATTTCCAGCTTTCGGTCGTGGGGCTGACGGGAATCAGTTCGATGCAGCGGGTAGGGCAAGGATCGACACAGAGGTTACAGCCCGTGCACTGGTCGCTAATCACGGTGTGCATGGCGCGGGTCGCGCCGACGATGGCGTCAACGGGGCAGGCCTGAATGCATTTTGTGCAGCCGATGCAGTTCGCTTCGTCAATCACGGCCAGCATTCGCACCGGCTCTGCGGCGGTGGCGTCGCCGTCAATCGGCTGAGGTTCTACGTTCAGGGCGGTAGCAATTTTCAGCATCACGGCTTCGCCGCCGGGCGCGCATAAATTGATTTTCGCGCCCTGATTACCTACGGCTTCCGCATAAGGGCGGCAGCCGGGATAGCCGCACTGGCCGCACTGGCTTTGCGGCAGCAGTTCGTCAATGCGGTCGACAATGGGGTCTTCTTCCACTTCGAAGCGGCGAGAGGCATAGCCAAGGATCAGGCCGAACAGCAGCCCCATCAGCGTGACCGAGATAATAGCCATCCACAACGTTGTCATCAGAACTTCACCAGCCCGCTAAAGCCCATAAAGGCGAGGGCCATCAGGCCTGCGGTGACCAGCGCGATAGCGTTACCGCGAAACGGCGCCGGAATATCGGCCACGACCATACGCTCGCGAATAGCGGCAAACAGCACCATCACCAGCGAGAAGCCCAGCGCGGCGGAAAAGCCGTACACCGCAGACTGCAGGAAGTTATGGCCGAGGTTAATATTAAGCAGCGCCACGCCGAGCACGGCGCAGTTGGTGGTAATCAGCGGCAGGAAGATACCCAGCAGGCGATAAAGCGCCGGGCTGGTCTTGCGTACCACCATCTCGGTGAACTGAACGACGACCGCGATAACCAGAATAAAGGCCAGCGTGCGCAGATAAATCAAGTCCAGCGGCACGAGGATAAGTTCGTCAATGATCCAGGCAAAAATAGAGGCGAGCGTCATCACGAAGGTCGTGGCAAGCCCCATCCCGATGGCACTTTCCAGCTTTTTGGAAACTCCCATAAACGGACACAGGCCAAGGAACTTCACTAACACGAAGTTATTGACGAGGACGGTACCAACGAAGAGCAGCAAGTAATCTGACATGATTCGACCTGAAACAAAAAAAGCCGCCTATTATCGACTAATCGGCGGGCGGCGACAACGGGCTATCTATAGGGTTATTACGGGTTAATGAAGGTCTGCTTCACTCGCTTAGAACGCTTCAAATAAGGCACCAGTAATGCGGCGGCGAGCAGGGAAGGCAGCAGCAGCTGTACGGCAACCTTGTCACTGACCGGTGAAAACGCAAAAGATTTAATCGCCAGCAGGACGGTAAGCAGCAGCCAGAGAATATAATGGCGCACTACGTTTTTGCGGCGTTTAAAGAAGGCGATGGTCAGCCAGAGCGTGTAGGCCCACATCGCCATCGCGCAGCCAACGGACAGGCTGAACAACAGCGTTGTTTTGGCGTCCGCGCTGCCCAGAGCCTGACGGGCTTCCGGGGAAAGAATCATCATCAGGAAACTTAGCAGCGCCACGGAGCTGCTGAGCAACGACATCAGCAGCCAGGCCAGCGGGGCAAGCAGCCAGCCAGCAATACGCGGGGGTTGGGTCGTCGTCATGTTTCCTCCCGATTTAAGAATATGGTGAATAAAGCGGGGGGATTATAAGGGATTTTGCCGCTAATGCTACTCGCAGCGGCTATTGAACGTAACGCCAGACCGTTTTAGGCACGCATCCCAGGTCGAAAAGTCTTCCGCCGGAGGCCAGTTCAGCCCTGCGGTGATCCGCCGCCCGGTACATATTCATGATCTCATGGCTGTCCGTGAGGGTGTAATTCAGGTGGTCAAACAGCTTTTCCAGATTTTCCTGAGAGCTGATTTTGCGGAATTTCATCAGGTAATCCAGGGCACTGAGCGGGGATACATTTTCCATAGAGTGTATAAATAATAAATAATGTTCGGGTAAGGGAGAAGCGATGATAAGCGCAAATGAGGCAGCGGCTTAGCGCTATTATTAACCGACGGAATAATTAGGAGTTTTCTTTGCATTTGCCAGGAATATCACGGCAGGGAACACATAAATCCTCCTTGCTTTTAATTTACTAGTTTAAATAAATGCTTTATTTAAAGCCACAATAAATATCAGGCTAATTAGCAATAATGGCGGTCTTTTGCCTGGCAAATACGCAATCCAGAAACTTGCGGTTGTCGCCGGGCGGGGGATAAGGTGAAATGCCGGAGTTCATTACAGAGAGGAAGACAAATGAGTGATACCATCCGCGTCGGGCTTATCGGTTACGGTTATGCCAGTAAGACTTTTCATGCGCCGCTGATTTCCGGTACGCCAGGAATGATCCTCGCAGCAGTATCCAGCAGCGATGCCGAAAAGGTGCACGCTGACTGGCCGGGTATGACGGTCGTTTCCGATCCTCAGCACCTGTTTAAGGACCCCTCTATCGATCTCATTGTCATTCCTACCCCGAATGATACCCACTTTCCGCTAGCCAAAGCGGCGCTTGAAGCCGGGAAGCATGTGGTTGTCGACAAGCCGTTTACCGTGACGCTTTCGCAGGCAAGGGAGCTGGACGCGCTGGCCAAAAAAACAGGCCTGCTGCTCTCCGTGTTCCACAATCGCCGCTGGGATAGCGATTTCCTGACGGTGAAAAATCTGCTGACCGAAGGAACGCTTGGCGAAGTGGCTTATTTTGAATCCCACTTTGACCGCTACCGCCCGCAGGTCCGTAACCGCTGGCGCGAGCAGGCGGGCGTCGGCAGCGGCATCTGGTACGATCTAGGGCCGCACCTGCTGGACCAGGCCATCAACCTGTTTGGGCTTCCCGTCAGCCTGACCGTTGACCTCGCTCAGCTCCGGGCCGGGGCGCAGGCGACCGACTACTTCCATGCCGTGCTGGCTTACCCGCAGCGTCGTGTGGTGTTGCACGGCACGTTGCTGGCGGCGGCGGAAACCGCACGCTATATCGTGCACGGCACTCGCGGCAGCTACATTAAGTACGGCCTCGATCCGCAGGAGGATCGCCTGAAGGCCGGAGAGCGTCTGCCACAGGAGGACTGGGGCTACGACATGCGCGACGGCGTGCTGACCCTGGCACAGGGCGAACTTATGGACGAGCAAACGCTGCTGACGGTTCCCGGCAACTATCCGGCTTACTACGCGGGCATCCGCGATGCGCTCACCGGCAAAGGGGAAAACCCTGTCCCGGCGGCCCAGGCGATTCAGGTCATGGAGCTAATTGAACTGGGCATGGAGTCCGCGAAAAAGCGCGCGACGCTTAACCTTGCCTGAAAATAACCCTCACCGTAGAGGTGAGGGTTTTATCTTTAATGCAGATTATTAAAGTTGTAGGTAAAGGTCAGGCTAAAGCGAACGTCCCGGCGGCTGCTGTCGCTGGGTAAATCCGCCAGCGGCCTGGCCGCCTCAACGGACACGGAGTAGTGTCGGCTGTCGCCCACCATTACCCCGGTGGCGATAGAAGCCAGGCGCTGGTGGCGGAAACCTCGCTGATTGAACCAGGTCTGGGCGGTGTCGGCGACGACATAAGGCTGCACCGTGTTAATCCAGACGCCCTTATCGAGGCTATGGAGATAGCGCATTTCAATCTGCCCGCCGTAGCCATAATCCCCGCTTGCCTCACCGTCAGGGTAGCCCCGGCCATAACGCTGGGCGCCAAAGCTAACCCGCTCGGCTTCGGGCAAATTATTATTAGACCAGTCCCCCTCAAGCGAGGTGCTTAATTTCCAGCGTTCGGCCACCATCCATGCCGCATCGGTATTCGCCTTCCAGCGGGTGAAGTTAAGATTGGTATTAGAACCCTGGGTCACGCTTGCCCCCAGGGAGTCAATACCTTTGCGCAGGGTCAGACGCGCGCTCCAGTTAGCTTTCTCGTATTCGCGGTAGCCCCAGGCCGAAAACTCTGCTGCCGGGTAGCGTGCACGCTGGGTGACGGTAGGCAAATCAATTGTGTTGCCGAAGCCGCTGGCGCGCAGCGCATAATCGTCGCGCTTATCGACATAATCCAGCCCGCCGCTGACCGAAAATTGCTTCTTGCGCTCAAGCAGCAGCGGGTAGCTGAAGGCTATCCCCCCGGTGTACTGGGTGGTTTTTTCCTTTGCATCGATAGAAATGTTCTGCGGCAGATAAAGCAGCGGGGTGTAATCGCGTGGATCTTCGCGATAGAAGCTGCCTTTTAGCTGCATGAGTAACCCGTTATCGGTGAGATATTGCTGATAGTTGGCGCCAAAGTAGGTTTTTTTGGTGCCGCTATCCAACGGAACAAGCGTGGCAAGCCCCAACTGATCGCCGTGGCTGGTGAGGTTGCTGAGCGTGCCGTTAATCAGCGCCAGATTTGAACCTTTACGGGTATCTATCGTGGAGGAGATATCCCAGATATGAGGCTGCGTGGCGTCAACTTTCATATCGGCCGCGCCATAAATGTTATCTGGCAACGCGACGTTAGCCTCGACTTTGGTGGCCGGCGTGCGCTGCATTAGCAGGCTGTAGCGATCGAACGTCGCCTGGCTGAGCGGCTTTTCGTTCATCATTAAAGCCGACAGGCGGCTTAAGCGCTCGCTGGTACTGGCGTTGTCGCTGTTGATATTGCTGTGCGCGATGTATCCCTCAACCAGCACAATACGCACCGTGCCATCGTGGAAGTTATCGCTCGGCAGGTAAGCGTAGGAAAGCGGCAGGCCGTCCTGCTGATAGCGTTGGGTAATGCCGTTGGTTAATGCCACCAGCTGCGACAGCGGCACTGTTTTACCTACCAGCGGCATAAACGGCTGAACCAGCGAGTCAAGCTTGTAGCGCGTCCCGCCAATAAATTGCAGATGTTTCACCGTAATTGGCGTCTGTGGAGTGAGCTGTGGCACCGGCAGGGCGGTTTTCACCTCGGGCTGCTTTTGTTGAGCAACCGGGACGGCAAGCGAGCGAGCGGCTTTAGCAGGGTTATTAGGGTCGATTAGCGTGGGGGACATATCAGCGTAGCTGATACTCAGAGTTGCTCCGTACAGCAGCAGTATACCCAGACGATTGTCCATAGTGAGCTCCCTTAACTGCGCAGCGAAGAAATTGCTGTGAAAAAAGTGCTCCCGCCGTTAACGCGGGAGCACGTGTGCCCTGGAAAGCACTATTTAGTTTTCAGAAGGCCGCCGACCGCGCCGGTAATCCCGGCCTGCTGGCCTGAACTTGTGTTGCTCCCTGTCGCGCTGGCGCTAACGTTGGTGGTTAACGAAGAGGTCAGGCCGTTAACGGTGGTGCCGAGGTTAGTCACCAGACCATTACCGCCGATCCCGAGCGAACCGGATGCGCCCGCCGAAACGGAGCCTGAGCTACCGCTGCCGCCGGTTTGCACCGGTTTCACCAATGCGCCGCTATCCGTGACTGCCTGTCCGGTGTTTTGCACCACCTGACCCAGGCCGCCGAGAGAAGGGTTACTGCCGCTGATGTTACTCCCCAGTCCGCTCACTGTACCGCCAGCGGAAGTCAGCAGGTTGCTCACCGGCGTGCCTAAACCGGTTGCGCCGCCAACGGCCTGAGTCGCTTTCTGGGTGTCGGCGAGCGTGGTGTTAACCAGACCCGTCGCGCCGGTTGTCAAATTAGAAACTCCTGGACTCTGTACCGTTTGGGTAAGGGCGTTGCCCGCGCCGGTGACAACCTGTCCTGTGGTATTAACCAGCCCGCCTGCCGCGCCGGTCAATCCACCCGCCGGCGTATTGGCGGTTGAGCTTGCCAGGTTTGATCCTATTGCGGAAACCGTGGTGCCAAGCCCTGACACGGCGGTGGTAGAACCCGTCAGCGTAGTGCCCAGTCCGTTAGGGTTGTTCGCATTGCCAAGTCCGTTGGCTACGCCACTACCGACGGTTGAAATTGCGGTTCCCGTGCCGCCGACGGCCACGGCAACCGTTGAGGTTACTGGATTATTAACCGGTAGCTGAGACGCTACGCCGCTGACCGTGCTGCCTACGCCGCCTACTGCACCGCCCACGTCTTTGACGACGTTATTCCCGGCGCTGTTAGAAACGGTTGTGCCGCCGCCAGTTCCTCCGCCGCCGGTACCGCCACCGCCAGTACCGCCGCCAGAGCCCCCACCGCCAGTTCCGGTTCCTCCACCGGAGCCTGAACCGCCACCGTTACCGCCAGAACCAGAACCGCCACCGCCGTTGTTTGCAGTGTCGGTGCCAGTGGTACCGGCAGACCCGGCCGTTTTCGCCGTATTGTGCGAACTGCCGCCGCCGCCGCTACAGGCGGACAGGGAGAATGCGAGAAGTACCGCCATCGCAATTGCGCTGAGGCGGCCAATGTTATTTGAGCGCATAGCAATACTCCACTATTAGCACGCCGGACGGCGTATTAATAAGTGTATGGCGTATTTGAATCGCTGCCACATCACTGGTCATTTAATATGAATTTAAATTTCCAAATGAGAGTTTCGTCTTATTTTTATGCTTTGCTGGCTAATATTAAAAGGGTTAAGCTGATGTTTATCAATTATTTATATTTTTACCATCAGGTAAAAATATAAATAATAAATTCACCTTGATTTACGCTGTTTTGTCTTCTTTAAATAGTTTTAAATTAAGCGTGACTGCATTCTTAATTTAGTTTTAGTTGTGCTACATCTCCGGCGTTTCGCTTTTTGATAAATAATCACGCGGCTTCAGCTTATTTTTTGGCACGTTGCAGAATTGTTAGCTCGCCAGCGCGGCCAATTTGTTGCAAAGTAAAAGCCAAAATGACGTTACACAGACAGAGGACAGGATGGGTTGGCTGCAAAAACTAAAAATTGATAACTTTTTACTGGTAATGATTGGCGTGGTGATCGTGGCGTCGCTATTCCCCTGTGAGGGGATTGTGAAGACCGGGTTTGAATACCTGACGACCTTTGCGATTGCGCTTCTCTTCTTTATGCATGGGGCAAAGCTCTCCCGCGATGCCATCATGGCGGGGATGGGGCACTGGAAACTCCATTTAGTGGTTTTCCTCAGTACCTTTGCGCTGTTCCCGCTGCTGGGGCTGGCGATGGGCTTTCTCTCGCCTGCGATCCTCAGTCAGCCGCTTTATATGGGCTTCCTGTATCTTTGTGCGTTACCAGCCACGGTGCAATCGGCCATTGCCTTTACCTCCGTTGCCGGGGGCAATGTGGCCGCAGCGGTGTGTAGCGCGTCTGCCTCGAGCATCCTGGGTATTTTCCTCTCGCCAGTCCTGGTCGGCGCGCTTATGCAGACTCAGGAAGGCTCTACCGATACGCTGCACGCCATTGGCAAAATTATCATGCAGCTGATGGTGCCGTTTGTTATCGGCCATCTCTCCCGCCCGCTGATCGGCAAATGGGTGGATCGTCATAAAAAGCTGATTGGCCTGACCGATCGCTCGTCCATTCTGCTGGTGGTTTACGTGGCGTTCAGCGAAGCGGTAGTCGAGGGAATTTGGCACCAGGTGAACGGCTTCTCGCTGCTGATGGTTCTGGTTTGCTCGCTGGTACTGCTGGCGATTGTGCTGGTGGTGAATACCCTGGCGGCCCGGCTGTTAGGGTTTAATACGGCCGATGAGATAACCATCGTTTTCTGTGGCTCGAAGAAAAGCCTGGCCAACGGCGTGCCGATGGCAAACGTGCTCTTCCCGGCCAGCGCGGTGGGGATGATGGTGCTGCCGCTGATGATTTTCCACCAGATCCAGCTGATGGTTTGTGCGGTCCTGGCCCAGCGCTATGCCCGCAAAACGGCGGAAGAAAAACGGCAGCTGGAATCAGCGTCCTGACGCCGGCTGCCGGTACTCGTTACGCGGCCTGAACCTTAGCGATAAGCGCCTGTTTTTCGGCTTCGCTCAGGAAGGCTATCTTCAGGCCATTCTCCTGCGCGGTGCGAATATGCGCCGCGCTGAGGCCGGCCTGAGGTGCGGCCACGGTGTACTCGTGAATAATATCGATGCCCTGAACCGCCGGGTCATCGGTATTAATGGTCGCCAGCACGCCGTGATCCAGGAAGGTTATCAGCGGGTGCTTGTCCAGCGCGGCTACGGTGCTGGTCTGGATGTTTGACGTCAGGCAGGATTCGATCCCGATTTTATGTTCGGCCAGGAAATCCATCAGCGCCGGATCCTCTACCGCCTTCACGCCGTGCCCGATACGCTCCGCGCCCAGCTCACGAATCGCCTGCCAGATGCTTTCTGGCCCCGCGGCTTCGCCTGCGTGAACGGTAATGCGCCAGCCCGCATCGCGCGCGCGGTTAAAGTGATTCAGGAACAGACTTCCCGGAAAGCCGAGTTCGTCGCCGGCTAAGTCCAGCGCGGTAATGCTGTCGCGGTGGGCGAGCAGGGCGTTCAGCTCGGCCTCACAGGCGGCTTCACCAAAAGTACGGCTCATGATGCCAATCAGGCGCGCTTCAACGCCAAAGTCACGGCAGCCCTGGCGAACGCCTTCGATAACCGCCTCGACTACGCCCGCCACCGGCAGGTTATGGCTCATCGCCATATAGCCCGGAGAGAAGCGCAGTTCGACATAGTGCAGGCCGTTGCGGGCGGCATCTTCAATGTTTTCCCAGGCTACGCGACGGCAGGCATCGAGATCGCCCAGTACCTTCACGCCCCAGTCCAGTTTCTGCAGGAAGCTGACGAGGTCCGGCGCGGTTTCCACGACCTGAACGTGTGGGCGCAGGGTATCGAGAGTATTGGCAGGCAAAGATAAATTAAACTGGCGGCCGAGATCGAGGATGGTTTGCGCACGAATATTGCCATCAAGGTGGCGGTGCAAATCGGTTAACGGCAGGGTGGTATCAATCATGGTCGCACTCTTTTTTGATTAAAGTGCGGCGTATTATAAAAAGAAATCGGGGGCAATTGCTACGGCCGTGAAAACTTTGTTGCGCAAACGTCCCTGTCGTGCGCTCACGGATGAAAAACTACTGCAGCGTCAGCTTGTAGCCGAGGTGGCTGGCCTCAAAGCCCAGCCTGTCGTAAAAGCGGTGCGCATCAGTTCGCGTTTTATCTGTCGTCAGCTGGACGAAATGGCAGCCTCGCGCTTTGCACTGTTCTACAGCCCACGTAAACATCTGTTTGCCAAACCCGGTCCCTCTCTGCGATCGCGCAATTTGCACCGCCTCAATCTGGCCGCGCCCTGTGAATCAGGCCTGAGCGGTATTTTTTTGCTCTATCAGGCGGCGAAGCAGCGGGATAAGCAGTAGCAAAATGACGCCGGTCGCGACGGAGCCCCAGCCCAGTTGGCTAAAGACCTTGCTGTAGCCCGGGTCGGTCAATACCGGCGTGCTGCCGCTATTTTGCGGCATACGGCCTGAAACATAGCCCGCCAGCACGGAGGCTACGCCGGTCACCATCATCCAGCAGCCCATCATCAGCCCCTGCAGGTTGGCGGGGGCCAGTTTACCGATCATCGAGTAGCCGACCGGGGAAATCAGCAGCTCACCGATGCTTTGCAGAATGTAGCTAAGCACGATCCATTTCAGGGCAACCATGCCGTCCGCGCCGGCCATGGTAATCCCCAAAGGCAGCACCAGCATGCCAACGCCCATGCAGAATAACGAGGAGGCAAACTGCGCCGGAATATCGATACGCACGCCGCGATCGCGCAGGCGCTTGAACAGCCAGGCCATCAGCGGGCCACCAATCACAATCACCATGGTGTTGATGTTTTGCAGCCACTGCGGCGAAACCTGCCAGCCGAAAGCGCTCAGGGTCACGTTATGTTCGGCGAACAGCGTCAGCCCCATCGGTGCCAGCTGGTACAGCGACCAGAAGACCAGTGAACCCACGGCCAGCAGCAGGTAGGCCGCCATGCGGCGACGTTCATGTTTATTAGGTCGGCGAACGGTCATCACGCAGAGCATCAGGAAGATCAGCGCGCCCAGCACGATGACGAACGTGCCGCTAAATTCGGTATGGCCGAGCAGGAGGCGCAGGACGGGCACCAGAAGAATCAGCACCAGCAGGCCAAAAGCCATGCGCAGATAAAAGCCTTTGCCCTTGACGTGCTGCAGCGGCGTGCTGATGTCGGCCAGCACCGGCCAGCGGAGCAGGGTTATCACCACGGCGGCAACGTTACCGAGGGTGGCAAAAAGGAACAGCGCCCGATAGCTTTCGGTCAGCTGGTAGTAGCCCGCCACGGTAAAGCCGATGAAGAAGCCCAGGTTCATCCCGGCGTAGTTCCACAGGAAGGCGGCCTCGCGGCGATCGTCATCCGGCGCAAAACGCTGGGTCAGCATCATGTTCAGGCAGGTGACGTTCAGCCCGCTGCCGCTCAGGAACATGGCCAGCCCCCACCACAGGCCGGTCAGGCCCGCCTCGGCAATAAGATAGCAGCCCGCAACCTGCAGCAGCATCCCCAGCACAAACAGATTACGGTTGCTAAGATAGCGGCCCCCGAGACAGCCTCCGAACAGGTGCAGCCCGTAGTTGAACGCCCCGAAAATACCCATCATGGCGTCGGCCTGGCCTTCGCTAAAGCCCAGCCGCTTAGTGACGTAGAGCACCAGAGTTGAATACAGCACCGCAAAACCAAGCGTGGCGAACATCTGAATGAAGAACAGTGCGCCCGAGCCGGGGGGGATCGCCTGATGAGAAGCATGGCCGGAAGATAAACTCATATTGTCTCTCTCTGTACAACAAAAGACCCGGGAGGCAGCGCGTCACCGGGTCTGATTTCTATGACTATGATGAGAGAGCATTTTCGTCGTTTTTAGCGGATTTATGCAAAGCACAACGACTAAATATTCATATTAAATAATTTCAAAATTTTACAAACCAAAGAAATAACCAGACAAAACTGCCAGGAAATTATTCTTCATCCGTGCTGCGAGGGAACTCAAGATGGCCGGTAACGTCGCCCCAGGTGGTGCCAATGGGCGACAGGAACAGCGGGTGCTGCGCGCAGTAAACCGGATTGATCATCCCCTCTAGCGTTCCGTTGCTGCGGCGAATATCCCAGCGAATCCAGGCATGCTCAGCCATGTCGCAGCGGATATCCTGCGGCGTGGTTTCCAGCGCGTGTTCCGCCAGAATACCCGTGTCGGACACCACCTGAAGCGTGTAGCGCTGCCCGGTATCTTTTACCGCAACGGTCAGCACGACCTGTCTACCATCGGCGGCATCGCCGGGCAGCAGCGCCCCGTCGTTCAGGCTGAAGTTCAGGCCACAGCGGCGTTCAAAATAACAATGTCCCTTTTTGATGGCCGCAAGAATGGCCTCCCCGCTGAGCGCCTGAGCATAAACCCAGGTTGCCGGATCGCCGTAAATTGACGGCTCCGTAGCCTGCGGGTAACGCTCGTGAGGCTGCATATGGCAGTCGCTGCCTCCTACGGCATAAATACGGTGCCCGGCGTTCCACAGCGTATTGAAAATCTCCACGACCTGTTCGTTGGCGGTGGTAGCGTTTTTCCAGGTCGGATCGTTGAGCACTTCCAGCACGTCAACGTCTGCCAGCGGCATCTCGTCGTACAGCCAGCTCCACGGATGCAGCATGGCGTGGTTCACGCTCAGGACGCTTTCCGGGCGCTTGAGCGCAATGCCCTGAGTAATCAGACCGCGGCTGCTGTAATCAGCATTGAACATATTCAGCGTGGCGGCCGGGCCGTGCACGTTCAGGTGGCCTTTGTCGGCGGTGACCTCAATGCCCGGCAGCATCAGCACGCTGTCATGGCGCGGCAGGCAGGCGTGCGACAGGTTGTGTTCGGTCAGGAAGAAGAAATCCAGGCCCTGTTCGGCCATGATGTCCAGCGCCTGCAGCAGCGTATTGTTGCCGTCGGACAAAGTGGTATGGCCGTGGAGGTCGCCACGGTACCAGCCCGGGCGGTCGCTCAGCGTGCGCTGGTAGTCAAAAATCACCTGATGATCGGGGCGCAGCACGCCCAGCTTGTCAAAGTCTACCGGGGCGGCCAGCGCGTCAAAGCTGACGTCCAGCCGGTAGCTCATCGGCTGCGGCGAGCGGCTTTCCCCGATGACGTTATAGACATGCAGCTGCCACTCTCCCGGCGGGAGTTCCCCTGGCAGCGCGCCCACGGAGGCCCGGTCAGGGCAAACCGTCAGCACTTTTTCAGGCTTTTGCAGCATCACGGAGGCCCGCAGCTGCTGGCGGCTGTCGTACAGATAACAATAAAGATGCCCGGTACGCAGCGTGGTGCCCGTCAGGCTAATCGCCGGAGTATTTGGGGCAACATGGAAGGAATGGACAGCATGACCGAAGGGAATTTCACCGGAAAAAACGTGCATGATTTGCTCCTGTTTTTAATGGACAAGAGCTTAAGGTGAGCGGGTGAAGATAGTGTGTCGGTTAGGTGTCGGAAAGATGACGAAAGGATGAATGAGCAGGGTGGAGAAGGGGAGCAGGCTCCCCTTAATGGCTACAGCAGGGACTGGATCCCGGCGATAAGCCGCTCGACGCCGGCCTCAAGCTTGACGCGCGGGCACCCGGCGTTCAGGCGAATAAAGCCATTGCCTTCAACGCCGTAGGTGTAGCCGGGCATGATGGCGACTTTTTGCTGCTCAATAAGCGCTTTCTGCAGGGCGCGATCGTCCAGCCCCAGCGGGCGTAAATCGACCCAGGCCAGATAGGTGGACTGCGGCGGCTGCCAGTTAAGCGCCGGGAATGCCTGGTTCAACCTGTCGGCCACGAACTGCAAATTATCCTGCAGATAGTCTCGCAGCGCATCAAGCCAGGATTCGCCTTCGCGGTAGGCGGCAATATGGGCGACGATTGCCAGCACCGCCGGAGAAGAGAGGCCGTCCTGCCCTTTGAGCACGCTCAGATACTGCTGGCGATCTTCTGCATCATTTATCAGCCCGTAGGCGCCGGTGAGCGCCGGGATGTTGAAGCTTTTAGAGCCCGAAGTGAACAGCGCCCAGCCGCCGCGGCCGATGTCGCACCACGGAATATGCTGATTTTCGCCCCACACCATATCCATATGGATTTCGTCGCTGATAACGCGCACGCCGTGGCGTTCGCAGAGTTCAGCCATCAGCTCCAGCTCTGCGCGAGTCCAGACCTTGCCGGTTGGGTTGTGCGGGCTGCACAGCAGCATAACTTTGCATTCAGGGCGGGCGAGCAACGCCTCCAGCTCCGCCATATCACACTGCCAGCCGTCCGCCGTTTTTTGCAGCGAAGCGCTCAATACCTGACGCTTGTTGCCTTCAATTGCCTTGTAGAACGCATCGTAGGCCGGGGTATGAATAAGTACGCCGTCGCCCGGCTGTGACCACTGGCGAATGAGCTGTGAAACCATGTAAATCACGGAAGGCCCGTAGACTACGCTTTCAGGGTCGATGGTGCAGCCGAAGCGTTGCTGATACCAGTGGGCGATAGCGGAGAGAAAATCGTCGTTCTTCCAGCGGCTGTAGCCGAGCACGCCGTGAGCCAGCCGTTTTTGCAGGGCTTCAAGGATGCAGGGCGCGGTAGGGAAGTCCATATCGGAGATAGTAAAGGGCAGCAGGTCGGCGGCGCCGAAGCGATCGGCCACGTAATCCCACTGGGTGCACCAGGTCCCGTGGCGGTCTACCGGAACAGAAAAATCAAACATAAAACCTCACGGCAAAAAGGGCGCCGCAGCGCCCGTTTGTGAATTAAGCCTCGACGGTTCGCATCAGGCCGACCATCTCATCTTTGACCGACTGAACCTGTGGCCCGATGACCACCTGCAGGTTGTGCTCGTTAAGCTTGACGACGCCGATGGCGCGGTTGGCCTTCAGGGCTGCGGTATCCACCAGCGACATATCTTTGACCGACAGGCGCAGACGGGTGATGCAGTTATCCAGCGTCGAAATGTTGTCGCTGCCGCCCAGCGCCGCCAGAATAGCCGGCACGTTATAGCCGGATTTGCCCGTGTGGCCGCCAACGGGTTTTTCTGCGGTGGTGGTTTCAATATCACGACCAGGGGTTTTGATATTGAAGCGGGTGATGGCGAAGCGGAAGATAGCATAGTAGCCAGCAAACCACACCGCGGCCACAACCGGCACCATATACCATTTGGTGGACAGGCCGTGCAGCACGCCGAAGACGAAGAAGTCGATAATGTTGCCGTCGGTGTTACCGATGGTGACGCCCAGCACGGACATCATGGTAAAGCCAATACCCGTCAGCACTGCATGGATGAGGTACAGCACAGGTGCCACGAACAGGAACAGGAACTCGATCGGCTCTGTGGTACCGCCCACGACGCAGGCAATCACGCCGGAGATCAGCAGCCCTTTAATTTTATGACGGTTTTCTGGACGGGCGCAGTGGTACATCGCCAGCGCAGCGCCAGGCAGGCCGCCGAGGAACGCCGGCATTTTACCCTGTGACAGGAACTGCGTTGCGCTCTCAGAGAAACCGTGGGTGGTCGGGCAGCTAAGCTGCGCCTGGAAGATGGTCAGCGCGCCGCTCACGGTATGGCCGCAAACGTCCATGGTGCCGCCCGCCTCGGTGAAGCGAATCAGGGCCACCAGAATGTGCTGCAGGCCAAAAGGCAGCAGCAGGCGTTCGCCGGTGCCGAAGATCATCGGGCCAAAGATGCCTGCGCTGTGGATCATGTAGCCCAGGGCGTTGATCCCGGCGGCAAAAATTGGCCAAATCAGCGGGATGACCAGGCCAACCAGCCCCATCACCAGGGTCGTAACGATCGGCACAAAGCGGGTGCCGCCGAAGAAGGCCAGCGCGTCCGGCAGGCGAATGTTGTGGAAACGCTCGTGCAGCAGATAAACGATGATCCCGGCAATGACCGCACCGAGAATACCGGTATCAATTGACTGAACGCCGAGCACGCTTTGAATATTGTTGGCTTTCAGGATGGCGGCGTCGGTTGTGGGCAGGATGCCTTTAGCGGTGAGCCAGAAGTTAACCGCCAGGTTCATCACCATATAGCCGACAAAACCGGCAAAGGCCGCAACGCCTTTGTTCTCACGCGCCAGGCCCAGCGGAATCGCAATACAGAACATCACCGGCAGGAAGCTGAAGGCGAACGAGCCCATTTTGCTCATCCAGGTGAAGATCAGCTGCAGCACCGGATTACCCAGCCACGGGATCTCCGTGACGACGTCATGGCTGCTCAGCGAGCTGCCGATCCCCAGCATGATGCCGCAGAAAGAGAGCAGCGCCACCGGCAACATAAAGGTTTTGCCAAGGTTTTGAAAAAATTCCCACAGCGATTTTTTTTGTGGTGTATTAGCCGCCATCACGACTCCTTAACCCGGTTAAAATGAGATGTTGAGTAACTAAAGTTTGGTGATGATAAAACGTTTTACCCAATTTTATCGTGAGGACGATCTCAGAATTACCGCGCATAATGAAGTTGAATATGCCAGCATAAGTAAAACGTTTTATCTTTATATTTATCGATTCACGGAGGATCTGACCTGACGATGTCGACGCTGACCAAAAGAATCACTATCAACGAGGTTGCCGAGGCTGCAGGCGTATCGGTGACCACGGTATCGCTGGTGCTCAGCGGCAAGGGCAGAATTTCAACCGCCACCGGTCAGCGGGTAAATGAGGCCATCGAAAAGTTAGGGTTTGTGCGTAATCGCCAGGCCGTGTCGCTTCGCGGCGGGCAGAGCGGCGTGATTGGCCTTATCGTGCGCGACCTTTGCAATCCTTTTTACGCGGAGCTCACCGCCGGGCTGACGGAAGCGCTGGAGCAGCAGGGGCAGCTTTTATTTCTGACCCAAAGCGGAAGCAACGGCCAGCATATGCAGCGCTGTTTTGACATGCTGGTATCGCAGGGCGTGGACGGTATTATTATTGCCGGGGCAGCAGGACAGGGTGCCGACCTGCGGGAAATGGCGGCGCAGAATAAACTGCCGCTGGTGTTTGCCTCACGGGCGAGCTATCTGGATGAAGTGGATATTATCCGGCCGGATAATATGCAGGCGGCGCAGCTGGTGACCGAGCATCTGATTAAGCGCGGGCATCAGCGTATTGCCTGGCTAGGCGGGCGCAGCTCCTCTCTGACTCGTGCTGAACGGCTGGGCGGTTTCTGCGCCACGCTGATGCAGCACGGACTGCCTTTTCATAGCGACTGGATCCTCGAGTGCGAGCCGAGCCAGAAGCAGGCGGCGGACGCGATTACCGAGCTGCTGCATAATTTCCCGACCCTCAGCGCGGTTGTCTGCCACAACAGCACCGTGGCCATGGGGGCGTGGTTCGGCCTCACCAGAGCAGGCTGGCAGATGGGGGGCGGCAGCGTCGACAGCTATTACGACAGGCATATCGCGCTGGCGGCCTTTGCCGAGGTCACCGAAGATGAGTTAGACGACGTGCCGATGACCTGGGTGACAACGCCCGCGCGGGAAATTGGCCGCAGCGCGGCGCAGCGGATTCTTCAGCGGGTCCAGGAAAGCGACATCGTTTTCAGCAACCAGATTATGCCCGCGCGCCTGATTACCATTAAAAACTAACTTTTCAGGAACAGCTTGAGCGGATCGTGCCTGATGGCCGCCAGAAACTAAAAACCCCGCCTGCTGGCGGGGTTTTTGCAAGAGTTACTGCTGAGGAGCCGGTTCGGCGTCCGGAGAAGCATCATCCCCAGGCGCGTCGTCCTGCGGCTGGGGCACGGCATCACTGTCGTTATCCTGCAGCGCCGGGCCACCCATACCTGCCGGCAGAGCGAACATGCTGAACAGCTCACCCAGCGACATCTGCTCGCCGTTCAGGGCGGCTTTGCCATTACCATACTGCAGGCTGGTGGTGATGTTATCGCCGTCCACTTTGGTGACGCGGAACATCTGGCCCATCGCGGCCAGGCCTTTGATCTGCTGGCTGGCGAGTTTCTGTGACTCTTCGGCGTTATAGCCCTCAAGCTGCGCCACCTGAGACATCATTTCCGTTGCCATCGGCATCGGGATCGTCAGCTTCGCATCGAGAGACTTCACATAGCGGTCCAGTTGCTCTTCCGGCGTATTGGCCGGGCCGGTGACGCCCTGCGGATCTTTCATGAACAGCGACAGGTTGAAGGTTGATTCACCTTTCGCGTTCTTCCAGCTTAGCGGGGCGACGGTAATGGTCGGATTGCCCTTCAGCAGCAGCGGCAGGTTGGCGCTGATAAGCTCGACCGATTTCTGCTGGTAGAGCTCAGGGTTTTGCTGCAGGGCGGGGTCTGCCATCAGCTGTTGTACGCCGGCGTTATATTTCTGCGTAAACTCGCGCAGCGCGGCGGCATCAATATTGCCGAGCTTAAGCGTCAGCTTGCCGCTGCCCATGTTCTGGTTCTGCACTTTCAGCGCGTCCAGGCTGTAGTCGAACTGCCCGGCAAAGTGCTTTTTATCGTCCTGAACGTCAGATTTTGCGTTCAGGTTGAAGCCTTCCACGACGGCAATCTCTTTACCGTCAACCACCATTGAGAGCTTATCAACGGTTGCTTTTTGCGAGCCAACGCGCTGGTCAAACAGGCTGCGTTTGCTGTCGCCGTCGGTTTTAATGCCGTTGAAGGAGATTTGTACGCGCTGGCCGTATTCGTTAACGGTATTAACCAACCCGCTGTCTGCGGTGCCAGAAATCGCGATTTCATTGCCTGAACCGTCAACGTCGGCCGTCAATTTGCCGCCGCTGAAGCTGAGTTTGTTTTCCCCTTCCGTGGCGTCAATGGCCGCCAGCGCGATGTCGGAGGAGGTTGCGCCGCCGTAGCCTACACGGGTGTCCACGCTAATCAGCGGCTTATCTTTGGTCAGCGTAAAGAGATGTTTGGTCGTCTCGTTATTCACAAGCTCGGTGTGGATAGACGCCATGCTCGGGATCGGGTTGAATTTCTTCAACTGGGCGAACGGGAAAGGACCATGGTCGATGGTTTCGTTGAACAACACGCTTTGTTCCGGCGTGAGCAGCGCATTTTTCGTGCCGGCTACCTGCTTAACAACCAGCTGCACCGTACTGTGGAAAAGCCCACGCTTATAGTCCTGATAGCTGAGGACCAGGCCTGATTCCGGCGCAGAATTTTTGATTTCCGCATTGGCGTTATCAATCATTTCGGCCATACGGCCTTCGAGCTGTTTGCCCGTAAACCAGGCTCCGCCGGTCCACACCACGCCCAGCGCAACAATTACCCCAACCGCAACCAGAGATTTTTTCATCGTGTCATTATCCATGTTTAGAAGCCGGTAGCCGTCCCCCACCGGGCGAAAGAAAAACGCCTGATAACAGGCGCTTTCGTTAACGTGCTTACTAGCTTAGCAATACGCGCTAAAAAGATCAGTAAGTTAAAGTTTATTAAACACTCGCGCTACCCGGCCTACGCCGCTGACGGCAATCGGGGATTCTGCGGCGCTAATAAAGGCTGACTCACCCGGCTTCAACACCAGACGCTGGGCGTCTTTGGTTAGCACGGCTTCACCTTCAACGCAGAACACAATGGCCGCGCTTTGCTGAGCGAGCGTGGCTTCCTGCGTGCTCAGGTCATGCAGCGAGAAGGCAAAGTCGTCCACAGGGATAGGGAAGTCCAGCTCGCTGCCGTTTTTCTGTGGCTGAGTCAGCAGCTGGCTGGCCGGTTTTGGCTCAAATTTAACGTTGGCAACCAGCTCAGGAATATCAATGTACTTCGGCGTTAACCCGGCACGCAGCACGTTGTCAGAGTTGGCCATTACTTCCAGCGCCACGCCGTTCAGATAGGCATGTGGCGTTTCGGCGAACAGGAACATCGCTTCGCCGGGTTCAAGCTTAACTACATTCAGCAGCAGCGGAGAGAAGAGGCCGCTGTCGTCCGGGTAAAATTCGGAAATCACGCGAATGGTTTCCCACGGCTCACCCTGCTGGTTATTCAGGGCAGCTTTCAGTACGCCAAGTGCCAGGGATTTCTCTTCACCCTGCATATTCAGCAGGCCGGCGAACAGCTGTGCCAGGCTTTCTGCGCCGGGCTTCTGCAGGAAATGAGCAATCAGCGGATGCGCACCGGAAACCGGCTGCAGCAGCGACATAATGTCGGAGAACTCGCGGAAGGCGTTCATCGCGAGGAATGGCGTAAGGGCAAACACCAGCTCGGGCTTGTGGTTGGGGTCTTTGTAGTTGCGCTCTGCGGCATCTAACGGAATACCGGCGGCGTTTTCTTTAGCAAAACCGATTTCAGAAGCTTTTTTATTCGGGTGAACCTGAATCGATAGCGGCTGGGCGGCGCAAAGCACTTTGAACAGGAAAGGCAGCTCGCCAAAACGCCCGGCAACGGCTTTCCCCAGCAATGCTGGCTGGTCAGCGTCAATTACATCGCGCAATGCGTGCTGTTGCCCGTTAGCATCGAGCACTTTTGAGCTACTCTTTGGGTGAGCGCCCATCCACAGTTCGGCCATGGGCTTATGCTGCGGGTTGGCGATGCCGTACAGTTCCGTTAACGCCGTTTCACTTCCCCAGGCATAATTTTGTACCGCATTGATCAATTTTTGCATCTCAGGTCCCTGTCATCATTGAGTCGAAGTTTCAGTTATTAAACCAATTATCCGCCGTGAAGTAACCAGGGCAACAAAAAGTCGTATTAGTCTCAGTTTCTGTTAAAAAATTGTGTAGCATGTTATGAATTGTTTTTGGAATGCAGCGTAAGATCCTGCGCTGAAATATAAAAATTAACGTTACTGTTGTCGCAAGTGAGAAAAATATGTCGAATAAACCCTTCCATTACCAGGAGCCTTTCCCGCTCCAGAAAGACCCGACCGAATATTACCTCCTGAGCTCCGACCATGTTTCCGTCGCCGAGTTTGACGGCCAGCAAATCCTCAAGGTTGACCCTCAGGCCCTGACGCTGCTCGCCCAGCACGCCTTCCACGACGCTTCGTTTATGCTGCGCCCGGCGCATCAACAGCAGGTGGCGGACATTCTGAGCGATCCGGAGGCCAGCGAAAACGATAAGTATGTTGCGCTGCAGTTCCTGCGTAACTCCGACATTGCCGCCAAAGGCATTCTGCCAACCTGCCAGGACACCGGCACCGCCATCATCATGGGCAAAAAAGGCCAGCGAGTCTGGACCGGCGGCGGCGACGAAGAAGCGCTGTCTCGCGGCGTTTACAACACCTTTATTGAAGATAACCTGCGCTATTCCCAGAACGCTGCGCTGGATATGTATAAAGAGGTGAACACCGGCACCAATCTGCCGGCACAGATTGACCTCTACAGCGTGGACGGGGATGAATATAAGTTCCTGTGCATCGCCAAAGGCGGCGGTTCGGCCAACAAAACCTACCTCTATCAGGAAACCAAGGCGCTGATAACGCCGGCGAAGCTGAAAGACTACCTGGTTGAGAAGATGCGCACTCTGGGCACCGCGGCCTGTCCGCCGTACCACGTGGCGTTTGTTATCGGCGGTACGTCTGCCGAAGCCACGCTGAAAACAGTGAAACTGGCCTCAACCAAGTACTACGACGGTCTGCCAACCGAAGGTAACGAATACGGCCAGGCGTTCCGCGATGTGCAGTTGGAAGAAGAGTTGCTGAAAGAAGCCCAGAACCTTGGCCTGGGTGCGCAGTTCGGCGGCAAATACTTCGCGCACGATATCCGTGTCGTTCGCCTGCCGCGCCACGGAGCGTCCTGCCCGGTCGGCATGGGCGTGTCATGCTCTGCAGACCGCAACATCAAGGCAAAAATCAACAAAGACGGCATCTGGCTTGAGAAGCTGGAGCACAACCCGGGCAAATACATTCCGGAAGAGCTGCGTCAGGCGGGGGAAGGGGAAGCCGTTAAGGTTAACCTGAACCGCCCGATGAAAGAGATCCTCGCCCAGCTGTCCGACTTCCCGGTGTCCACCCGTCTGTCGTTAACCGGCACCATTATTGTGGCGCGTGACATCGCTCACGCTAAACTGAAAGAACGTCTCGATAACGGGGAAGATCTGCCGCAGTACGTGAAAGACCACCCTATTTATTACGCAGGCCCGGCCAAAACGCCGGACGGTTACGCTTCCGGCTCCTTAGGGCCGACGACCGCGGGCCGCATGGACTCCTACGTGGATCAGCTGCAGGCCAACGGCGGCAGCATGGTAATGCTGGCAAAAGGCAACCGCAGCCAGCAGGTGACGGACGCCTGTCACAAACACGGTGGTTTCTACCTGGGCAGTATTGGGGGGCCGGCGGCGGTGCTGGCGCAAAACAGCATCAAGAGCCTGGAGTGTGTGGAGTACCCGGAACTGGGTATGGAAGCCATCTGGAAAATTGAAGTGGAAGATTTCCCGGCGTTTATCCTGGTGGATGACAAAGGCAACGACTTCTTCCAGAAAATTCAGCTCTCACAGTGTTCTCGATGCGTTAAGTAATACTCGAGCCGCCGTAAAACGGCGGCTTTTTTTATCGCAAAGGAGAAAGGCATGACATCCAGTCGCAGTGAAAAAGACTCAATGGGCCCGATCGACGTACCTGCAGATAAACTGTGGGGGGCGCAGACTCAGCGTTCACTTGAGCACTTCCGCATCTCTACCGAGAAAATGCCGACCGAGCTGATTCGGGCGCTGGCGCTCACCAAGCGTGCGGCGGCCAAAGTCAACGTTGACCTTGGCCTGCTGCCCGCAGAGCGCGGCACGGCCATTATCGCCGCCGCCGATGAAGTGCTGGCCGGGAAGCATCCCGGTGAGTTCCCGCTGGCTATCTGGCAGACCGGCTCTGGCACCCAAAGCAACATGAACATGAATGAGGTGCTGGCGAACCGTGCCAGTGAAATTCTGGGCGGCGTGCGTGGGATGGAGCGACTGGTGCACCCGAACGACGACGTTAACAAAAGTCAGAGTTCGAACGACGTTTTCCCGACCGCCATGCACGTGGCGGCCATTATCGCGGTACGCGAGCATCTGCTGCCGCAGCTAAACGTGCTCAAACAAACGCTGGCGAAAAAGGCGGATGCCTTTAAGGATATCGTCAAAATCGGCCGTACCCACCTGCAGGACGCCACGCCGCTGACGCTTGGGCAAGAGATCTCCGGCTGGGTGGCGATGCTTGAGCATAACCTGAAGCATATCGACCACAGCCTGCCGCATCTGGCGGAGCTGGCGCTGGGCGGCACGGCGGTGGGGACCGGGCTGAACACCCATCCTGAGTATGCCGTTCGCGTGGCAAAAGAGCTGGCTGACTTCACGAAGCAGCCGTTCGTCACTGCGCCAAACAAGTTTGAAGCGCTCGCCACCTGCGATGCGCTGGTACACGCGCATGGCGCGCTGAAGGGGCTGGCCTCTTCGATGATGAAAATCGCAAACGACGTTCGCTGGCTGGCTTCCGGGCCGCGCTGCGGTATCGGCGAGCTATC
The DNA here is from genome assembly GCF_042138895.1 of Cedecea selenatireducens. Lineage (NCBI taxonomy): Bacteria > Pseudomonadati > Pseudomonadota > Gammaproteobacteria > Enterobacterales > Enterobacteriaceae > Cedecea > Cedecea selenatireducens. Next base: position 56,199 of record NZ_JBHIKW010000008.1, read on the forward strand.
TATCCCTGAGAACGAGCCGGGCAGCTCCATCATGCCGGGGAAAGTGAACCCGACCCAGTGCGAAGCCGTGACCATGCTGTGCTGCCAGGTGCTGGGCAATGACGTGGCGGTGAACATCGGCGGCGCGTCCGGTAACTTCGAGCTGAACGTTTACCGCCCGATGGTTATCCATAACTTCCTGCAGTCCGTTCGCCTGCTGGCCGATGGCATGGAAAGCTTCAACGAACATTGTGCGGTGGGCATCGAGCCTAACCGTGACCGCATCAGCCAGTTGCTGAACGAGTCGCTGATGTTGGTGACCGCGCTCAACACCCATATCGGCTATGACAAAGCGGCAGAAATTGCCAAAAAAGCCCATAAAGAGGGACTGACCCTTAAGGCATCGGCGCTCAAGCTCGGTTACCTGACCGAAGAAGAGTTCGATGCCTGGGTTCGCCCGGAGGATATGGTCGGCAGCATGAAGTCGTAAGTTTTACCTTTCACTGTAAAGGTGCAGCCGCGGGATAATCAGTCTCAGCGGCTGCGCTTCCGGCTTGTAGCGATGGCGAATATTTTCCGCGTCATAATTCAGCAGTTCCCCTAAATCGGGCGGTGTTTCACCGCTTTCCTGTCGGCATAACACGATCAGCGGAGTAGGGCAGGCATACTGCACCTGTTTTTGCTGCGCCTGGTACCAGACGCGCGCCACGGGCTGGACCTTGACCGGGCGTTTGATTTTCAGCCGGGTATTTTCCGGCAGCCTTTGAACATCATTGATTTCCTGCGCGACGCGTTCAGCCCACTGCTCTTTCGTCCATGGCGGCACGGCCCGCCCGGCGTTAAGGCTTTTCTCAAGCATCTCCAGCACCTGCTGGCGGCTAAGGTTTTTGACTATCTGCTTATTGGCCCAGCCGAAGCGCACGGTATCCGGCGTTTCAAGCAGGGTGATAGCGCGGTAGGCGTTCAGGGTAAGCAGGCCGGGAATGTGGCGGTGCACCCACTCAAAACGCTGGGCAGAGGGCAGCTCAGACTCGACGCTGATAATGTGCTCCAGGGAGTACTTTAGCTGGTTGATATGTTCCAGAAGCACGCTGGTTTGTTGGAATTGATCTTCGGTCACTGAATAGCAGAGCGCACCAGGCAAACGCACGGCGGCCTTGGTGCTGGTTTTTTCCGACTGCTGCTGGATAAACAGCCGCGTAAAGTGGGCGACGGCAGCCTGGTGCGCTTCCTGGCCCACGCGTTGCGTCACTTCTATAGCCGAGAGCGGATCGTGTTCTTTGCTTTTTTCAATCGTGGGCAGCGTAAAAACTCTCCCGCTCAACAGCCTGAATTGCCCGAGCTGTTCACGCAGCACAATCAGCTGTTGTTCCAGCTCGCGGCAGGTGGACGTCAATCGTTCAATAATATCGTAGCGTGGCATGAGGGCTCTCTTTAGTTACAACATACTAAAGAACTGTAGCAACAGGTGCACACTTCAGCAATAGCGTCGTTTGTGTTCAGCAGGGAAAAACGGGCCCGACAGATGTTCGGGCCAGAGAGTCAGGAGAGGTAAGTGGTGTTGACCGGCCACGAAAAACGGAAGCTGGCGCCGCCCAGCGGGCTGCTATCAATAGTGACTTGCCCGCCCATGGCAACGGCGATGGAGTGCACTATCGCCAGGCCAAGGCCGCAGCCACCGGTGGCGCGATCACGGCTCGGGTCGAGGCGAACAAAAGGCTCGAATACGCGGGCGCGTTCTTCTTCCGGAATACCCGGGCCGTCATCTTCAACCTGCAGATTCGCAATATCACCTTCACGCCACAGGCTGATGCGCAGCTGCTGCTGGCTGTAGCGCAGGGCGTTGTTGATCAGGTTGTCGGTGACTCGCTCCATCAGGCGAAGATCCAGCGCCCCATAGTCGATAGCGGTGACGGTATCTGTCTCGAGGGCTATCTGACGCTGACGGTGGATGAGCTGTACGTCGGCAATGTGCGTTTCCATCCAACTGGCAAATTTCACGTGTGCAAGATGAAGTTCGGTCTGCGGGCGGTCAAGGCGTGCATAGGTGAGCAGCTCGTCAATCAGCGCCTCTAGCTGGCCAATATCACGATTGAGCGCCTGCGACTCTTCTGCGCTGAGGTTATCGCTCATTTCAAGGCGGTAACGCAGGCGAACCAGCGGCGTTCTGAGCTCATGCGCAATCCCGTCGATTAGCTGCTTTTTGCTGGCAATCAGGGCATTAATATTATCGGCCATTTGGTTAAAGGCGATGCCTAATCGTTCAAAGCTTGAGGCATTATCAAAATGAATGTGCTCATCGAGATGCCCTTTACCAAAGCGCTGCGCGGCACTTTCAAGCTTCAGCATGTCCTGCCAGTGTGGGCGCATCCAGATAAACACCGGGAAGGCGAGTGAGATGGCAATAAAGGCAATCAGGCCTATGTCCAGCAGCCTCATTTGGTGCAGATAAAACAGGTAAGGAATCGGGCCCACCGCAAGCACATAGTGGCTGCGCGGAATGCGTTGGATAAAGGTGTACTCCTCATCCAGCGCCACGATTTCACCCTCCCGCAGATGACGGGCGGCAACGTCATCTAGCTTGAACTTGCTCATCGGCTCGATATTGAGCTTAAAAGAGAGGTTCAGGTCGAGATCGTTGATGGTTTTATTCCAGTCACGCGGCGGGATTTCACGCAGCTCGCTTCGCATCAGGTACAGCGAGCTTTTCATTAAATCATCCAGCGACTGGCGGCCCGCGCGTTCGGCGGTGAATTTATACACCAGGCCGACCAGCATGGTCATCACCAGGAAGCAGACAAACAGCAGAAGGTAAAACTGCACGAACAGCTTTTTCATTAAATATTACCGTAAATTAATGACATACGTATGTGCTTCAGGTTTCTCCTGCCGCTATTACAGCATTATATCCAGCGTTACGTCGAAAGCAGTATTCAATCCAATATAATATTGTTTTCAATCTCCAGTCCCGAGTTTTTGGTCAGGCACTGATGAACTTTTTCTGAAAACCGCGTCGGTATTTAAGAATTTTCTCGTATCAGGTTCATCTTTGTCTAAAATCTACGTGCTATTTTAACGGGCTAATATGCGTAAATAATTTTTAGATGTAAATTCATAGGGATTTTGGCAATGACAAAAAAATGGGGTTCTGCTGCTGCTGTACTTCTTTTGGCTGGTGGGGTGATTGTTCTTTCCGGTTTCAACTCTTCTGTTCCTCCGTTTGTCTCTACTGCACAAGACAGGCTTGAGTCCTATCTTTCCTACAGTTTTGGCCCTCAGCGTTGTTCAAATAATAAACAACAGAATGGAGAGTGGAGTATTAGCTGTGCTACTGAGGATGGCTCACGTCAGTTTGTATACAGCGTTGATGACACCAGTGATAAAGCCTATGGCTTTACCCTCACCGCACTGAACGAGATGGCCAGGAACACAGAGAACGTCGATCTGCTTACTTTCCTGGATATAAAAACGCCGGTGAAGTAGGCGTTTATCTAAAAACCCGCGTTAGCGGGTTTATTCGCCTGGTACACCTACCATTAAGCTTCACTTTCCCAGGCATGGGGCGCAAACAAATAGCCTTTATTGCGTACGGTTTTAATGCGGAAAGGCTCAGTGGCGTTATCAAGCAGCTTTTTACGCAGGCGAGAAATGGCCACGTCCACGCTGCGATCCATCCCATCGTAGGTCACGCCACGTAGATTTTTCAACAGAGCGTCACGGTCCATTATCTGGCCCGCGTGCGTTGCCAGTTCCCACAGCAGATCGAAATCGGCCGTCGACAGCACGACGTTTTCATCACCAAGCGTTACCTGGCGGTTGAGCGGGTCGATACAAAGCGTGCCAAAACGAATGGCTTTGTGCGGCTTGAGGTTACTGGCGGTGGTGTCAGCCGTTTGTTGGGCTGAAACGCGTTGGCGCAAATGCAGTCGCAACCGTGCCAGGAGCACGGCAGGCGGCGTTGTTTTCAAAATATAGTCATTAGCACCCATCTCAAGCGAGAGAATATGGTTCATATCACTGTCTAATGAGGTCAGCAAAACAATCGGGCCATCCCACTGTGGGCGCAAATCCCGACACAGCGTCATCCCGTCTTTTCCCGGGAGCATAATATCAAGCAGGACCAGGTCCGGCTGCTGTTGCTGGATAACCGCCTCGGCGCGATCGCCGCGTGTTTCAACAATAACGTCAATGTCGTGTTTCCCGAGATAGGCGGCAATCAGGCTACCGACTTCCGGGTCGTCTTCCACGTAAACTATTTTGCTCATAATCCGCCGCGTCGGCTGTTAAAAATTTAACATACAATGATGCAATAGATTACACCATTAATGGTTGGTAAACAGCGTTAGCGTAGGTGGCGTCCACCGTCCACGGCGTGGCTTCTGCCGGTGACATAGCGGCTGGCCAGCAGGTACTCAACGAGGCTGACAATCTCTTGTTCGCCTGGCGCGATCTTCATTAGCGATTTATTCAGCGAGCGCTGACGATAGTCTGCATCGTCTCCGGCGTTAAACATGATTAGCGCCGGCGCGATGGCGTTGACCTTGACTTCGGGAGCCAGCTTCGAGGCAAACGAAAGCGTCATGTTTTCAAGTGCGGCTTTGCTGGCGGCGTAGGCAATATACTTATCGTTGCCGCGCTCAGCGACGTAATCGGTGAGGTGAATAATATCGCTCCCCGCCTGTCCGTGGCCGCGCAGCAATGTTTCAAGCTCGTGGTTAAGCAAGTAGGGGGCCGCAACGTGGATCTGCATCATTGCCTGCAATGTATCGCCGAGCGCGGTGTCGCGACTCTCCGGCTGCCATTCACTGGCATTATGAATGAGGGCTCGCAGCGAAGGCGTAAGCGACTTCACTCTTGCGGCGAATTCAAGGATGCCTTCATTGCTCGAAAAATCAGCGTGAAGGCAAACGGCCCCTGCCTGTTCGAGCATGTCGACGGCAGAATACCGCGTGCGGTAGCTAATGATTAATGGCTGAGACTTAGCCAGAAAATGCTGAGCCAGCGCCAGGCCAATACGTTGCCCGGCACCGGTGATAAGAATTGGACGATTAATAGTCATGCTCCCCTAATCTACATCGCGGCCGGGGAGGGTGTCGATTAGCCCACCAGCATCCAGGTCGCCGGAAATGCTGCCAGCAGCATCAGGCCAATAATGGTTCTTTCTTTTAAATTTAGCGACTTTTCGTGCGTATGGGTATGACGCGCGTAAAGAAACACTAATAATCCAGGGGCATACAGCACCACCGAGAGCAGCAGATGCATCGGCCCTGACGCGTAAAGGAGCCACAGGCCGTAAAGACAGGCCCCGATGCCAATCGCCTTATGCAGCGGACGAGTGGCGATTTTGAGCAGATAAGCACCGACCAGGAAATAAGGCACCAGAATCATTTCTGAAGCAATGGTCAGCAGCGTGTTGTAGTCAGACCCGGTGAGCCAGATCAGCACCAGGCACACCTGCACGCTGATATTCGTGAGCCAAAGGGAGGCCGACGGGGCGTTATTTTTATTCTGTCGAGCGAACATTCCCGGGAAGGCTTTATGGGTCGCCGCCAGAAGTGGCACCTCAGCCGCCATAATCGTCCAGCTCAGGTACGCGCCGCATACCGAGACAATCAGCCCGGCAGCGATAATGACTTCGCCCCATGGCCCCATCATTTCAACCATCAGGCCGGCCATCGACGGGTTACGCATTGCCGCCAGTTCAGGGCGAGCCACAACGCCAAGCGAAAGCAGCGTGACCAGCAGATAGACGCTCAGCGCGGCAACCACCGCCAGCAGCGTTGCCCTACCAACATCCTTTTTATTTCGCGCACGTGCGGATACCACAACCGCACCTTCCACGCCGATAAACACCCACAGGGTGATAAGCATGGTATTTTTCACCTGCTCCCAAACGGGAACGCCAAGCTTGATGCCGGTGAAATCGAGGGAGAAGGTCGAGAGTTTAAAGCCTATGGCCGCCAGCACCACGAACATCCCTAAAGGCAGCAGCTTAGCCAGCGTAGCGACCAGGTTGATGCTGGCCGCCGTCTGTACGCCTCGCAGAACCAGCCAGTGCACCATCCATAACAGCACGGAGGCACCGACGATCGACTGCCATGTATTACCGTCGCCAAACAGGCGCAGTTCCGGCGTGTCGGTAAAGAAACTCAGCGCCGAGAAGACAATCACCAGGTAAGACACGTTGGCTATCACCGCGCAGAGCCAGTAACCCCAGGCGGAGAAAAAGCCGATTAACTCGCCAAAGCCTTCGCGCGCGTAGGTGAATATTCCACCATCAAGATCGGGGCGCAGTCGGGTAAGTACCAGCATCGCCACAGCCAGTAAAAGAATACCAACGCCAGTGATCGCCCAGCCGATCAGTAACGCTGCCGGACTCGCTACGCTTGCCATATTCTGCGGCAGGCTGAATACGCCAGCGCCGAGCATGGAGCTTAATACCAGCGCGGTTAGCGCTGCGAGGCCAAGTTTCTTTTCCATAGGTATCCTGTTGAGGTCGGAAAGGATCCCGCATAATTATTTTGCTTTTTCGCATATAAATGGAGGATCGCTCTAAGGCGCGGGATTTTACGGAGTGTGCACACTGCTTGCAATGCGCGTGGTGCGATAAAATGACTTGAGTGCAAAAAAAAAGGCAGCGTAAGCTGCCCTTTCATGACTGAGATGATTCATTGCCCTTCAAAAAACTTACATTTTTTAAATAAAAACAATGAATTACATTCTGTGATTTACTTGCCTTCAAACAAAGGCAGCGTAAGCTGCCCTTGCATTGATGGTGTATCTTATTTAAACAGGTCAGCGCTAACGGTTAAGTTGTTGCCACGTTCCTGCCACTGGCGGGTGACGTGGTAGAACTTAGCCCCTTTAGCTGCCGCACGCTTCGCCACCTGGTAGGAGACGTCGGTCATGCTGCTGAAGTTGCCGGTGAACTTGATGCTGTCAAACGGTACCATCTGGGCAGCCGTAATCTTATTCACTTCCTGAACTTTGGTGCCGTCAGGTAACGTTACGGTGTAGCGCGTACCCTGTGAAGATTGCGTTTCGAAGAAACGGCCAACGTCAGAGGACGGGGTTTCAGAGGAAGCAACGCCCGGAATTTCCACGTTCTTCGCGGCTGCGCCGCCCGCAGCTAACGCGGCTTTGCCCGCTTCGGAATTGGCCGGCAGCAGGTCCGGGCTCTGAACAACACGTTTTTTAGCATCCGCTTTATAAATAAAGGCGGTTACGCGCTGGTTGCCGCCCTGGTTGGTATCAACCTGGCGTACGATGAAGAAGGACGCGGCACCTTTGTCACGCGCGGCTTTAGTGATCGCGTCGTTGACATCGGGCTGGGTACGGAAGAAGCCCTGAACGGTCACCGTATCAAAAGGTTCAAGCTTATAGGCCTGATCCTTCGGCAGTTCCATCAAGCCGTTGATGACACGATTTTTAGGCGCATCGGCTTTAGCGGCATCATTTTTATAAACGTCAGCCACGACGCGGGAGTTACCGCTTTCGCCCATTGCGCTGGTGTCCAGCACGTAGAATGAAGCGGCGCCTATGGCATCTGCGCGGCGAGAAACGGCAGCAACAGCGTCGCCGATAGCATTAAAACGGCCCGTTACGGTAATACGATCGTACGGCTTAAGTGCGGCCGCCTGCTCTGGGGTCAGTTCGGTCGCCGCCTGAGCGGACAGCGAAGTCACGGAAATAAGAGCCGACGCCAGAAGGGTGTTCTTGAGATTCATAAAAATAATCCTTCGCCTTGCGCAAAATGAGTACTAGTACTGCGTTCTCTGATAAAGACCGATTAGTCGCCGATTATGGCTTGAAATAACGTCCTTGTCTGCGCCATTTTTCACGCCTTGTGCCTTCCCGACGACGAACGACGGCAGCAATCGTTATTAAGTTAAAAAAAGAGGCATTCACCGGTAAAACTGATAAAGCTTATGACTTATTTAGTTAATGCGTTGTTAAAAAATGGGTTTTGCTGCGGCGTAGAATCATGTCTTACCGCTTCGCTTAAGCGTATTATCAGGCCCTGGCGCGTAAATAGAGATAAAAATAGCTGCCTGGCCACGCGATAGCTGAATTTTTGCGATAAAAATACAAATACCCGGATGCGGATCTAGATCACAGTCGTTATTTTCAGTAGGTTATAAAAAGTTTGTTACAGATGTATTTTTTGTTGAAGTGGTAATGGAACAGATATCTGCCGGCAGAGTGCGGGCGGATGCTTGCGTCTGGCCATGGCAAGGTCTGGCAAACCATCATCAAAAACAGGTGGAAGGGAATACTATGCGTATTGGTGTACCAAGAGAGCGGTTGACCAATGAATCCCGCGTGGCAGCCACGCCGAAAACGGTAGAGCAGCTGATAAAATTGGGGTTCACGGTCGCCATTGAAAGTGATGCCGGAAAACTGGCAAGCTTTGATGACGAAGCGTTTGAACGCGCGGGTGCGAGCATCACCGACAGCGCAGATGTCTGGCAGTCGGACATTATTCTTAAAGTGAACGCACCGCTGGAAAACGAAATTGAGCTTGCCCGCGAAGGGTCAACGCTGGTGAGCTTTATCTGGCCAGCGCAAAACCCCGAACTGCTTGAAAAGCTCGCGGCGCGGAACATCACCGTGATGGCGATGGACTCTGTGCCGCGTATTTCGCGCGCGCAATCTTTGGATGCGCTTAGCTCCATGGCGAACATCGCCGGCTATCGTGCCATCGTAGAAGCCGCACATGAATTTGGCCGCTTCTTTACCGGGCAAATTACCGCCGCAGGGAAAGTACCGCCTGCCAAAGTCATGGTGATTGGTGCGGGCGTTGCGGGGCTCGCTGCCATCGGCGCGGCCAACAGCCTCGGCGCCATTGTGCGTGCGTTTGATACCCGCCCGGAAGTAAAAGAGCAGGTGCAAAGCATGGGCGCCGAATTCCTGGAGCTGGACTTCAAAGAAGAAGCCGGCAGCGGGGACGGCTATGCGAAGGTGATGTCAAAGGCCTTTATTGACGCGGAAATGGCGCTGTTTGCGGCCCAGGCGAAAGAGGTCGACATCATTGTCACCACCGCGTTAATCCCAGGCAAACCGGCCCCGAAGCTGATCACCCGTGAAATGGTGGACTCCATGCAGGCGGGGAGCGTTATCGTCGATCTCGCCGCGCAAAACGGCGGCAACTGCGAATATACCGTTGCGAACCAGGTCACCGTCACCGCGAACGGCGTGAAGGTCATCGGCTATACCGATTTGCCAGGTCGCCTGCCAACGCAGTCTTCCCAGCTTTACGGTACCAACCTCGTTAACCTGCTTAAGCTGCTGTGCAAAGAAAAAGACGGCAACATTACCGTCGATTTTGATGACGTTGTGGTACGTGGTGTGACGGTTATTCGCGAGGGCGAAGTCACCTGGCCTGCACCTCCGATTCAGGTTTCTGCCCAACCTCAGGCGAAGGCAAAACCTGCAGCAGAACCGGTGCCAGAGAAAAAACCCACCTCGCCGTGGTTTAAATACGGCCTGATGGCGCTGGCGATTATTCTGTTCGGCTGGTTTGCGAGCGTTGCGCCAAAAGAGTTCCTCGGCCACTTCACCGTGTTTGCTCTGGCCTGCGTCGTCGGCTATTACGTTGTATGGAACGTCTCTCATGCGCTGCACACGCCGCTGATGTCGGTGACCAACGCTATTTCAGGGATTATCGTCGTCGGCGCGCTGCTGCAGATTGGTCACGGCGGCTGGGTCAGCTTCCTGAGCTTCATTGCGGTACTGATCGCCAGTATCAATATTTTTGGTGGTTTCACCGTCACTCAGCGCATGCTGAAAATGTTCCGGAAGAACTAAGGGGTAACAAATGTCTGGAGGATTAGTTACAGCTGCATACATTGTTGCCGCGATCCTGTTTATTTTTAGCCTGGCTGGCCTGTCCAAACACGAAACCTCAAAGCAGGGCAACCTGTTCGGTATGGCGGGGATGGCGATTGCGCTGGTGGCGACCATTTTTGGCCCGGAAACCGGCAACGTGGTGTGGATTATCATCGCCATGGTTATTGGTGGCGCGATTGGTATTCACCTGGCGAAAAAGGTCGAAATGACCGAAATGCCTGAGCTGGTTGCCGTGCTGCACAGCTTTGTGGGCCTGGCGGCGGTGCTGGTGGGCTTTAACAGCTACCTGGATCACGGTCCGGGTCTTGAGCCGATCATGGAGAACATCCACCTGACGGAGGTCTTCATCGGGATCTTTATCGGGGCGGTGACCTTCACCGGGTCTATCGTGGCCTTCGGTAAGCTGCGCGGTAAAATTTCGTCTAAACCGCTGATGCTGCCAAACCGCCATAAGCTCAACCTCGCGGCGCTGGTGGTTTCCTTTGCGCTGTTGCTGGTATTCGTGCGTACCGAAAGCGTCGGCATGCAGGTGCTGGCGGTACTGATTATGACCGTTATCGCGCTGGCGTTTGGCTGGCATCTGGTGGCCTCCATCGGTGGGGCAGACATGCCGGTTGTGGTGTCAATGCTTAACTCCTACTCCGGTTGGGCAGCGGCGGCGGCGGGCTTTATGCTCAGCAACGACCTGCTTATCGTCACCGGTGCGCTGGTTGGTTCATCCGGTGCCATCCTGTCTTACATCATGTGTAAGGCAATGAACCGTTCATTCTTCAGCGTTATCGCAGGTGGCTTTGGCACCGATGGTTCCTCTAGCGGTGAAACAGAAGAAGCCGGTGAGCACCGTGAAATCAGCGCGGAAGAAACCGCTGAGATGCTGAAAAACTCGACCTCGGTGATCATCACCCCGGGCTACGGCATGGCGGTGGCTCAGGCACAGTATCCGGTCGCGGAAATTACCGAGAAGCTGCGTGCGCGTGGGATCAAAGTTCGCTTTGGTATTCACCCCGTAGCCGGTCGTTTGCCGGGGCACATGAACGTACTGCTGGCGGAAGCCCGCGTGCCTTATGATGTCGTGCTGGAAATGGACGAAATCAACGACGACTTTACCGATACCGACACCGTGCTGGTGATCGGGGCTAACGACACCGTTAACCCTGCCGCCCAGGACGATCCGCGCAGCCCAATTGCCGGCATGCCGGTACTGGAAGTCTGGAAAGCGCAGAACGTCATTGTGTTTAAACGTTCGATGAATACCGGCTACGCAGGCGTTCAGAACCCGCTGTTCTTTAAAGAAAACACTCAGATGCTGTTTGGCGATGCCAAAGCCAGCGTCGAAGCGATTCTGAAAGCGCTTTAAGCGTCAACTGTCTCGCGAAAGCCGTCCGAAAGGGCGGCTTTTTTTTGCCTGTCCTGAGCAAAGGGCTATCCCGGCAGTAATCAACAACGCGCTTATCAAATGAAAAGCGTGCAGCGTGACATTCAAAAACAGAATGCTGAACGCGCCGCCGCTGAGCGGGATCAGGTGCGAATAGATCTCTCCCCGCGTTGCGCCAATCGCTAAAATCCCTTTGTTCCAAAGCAGATAAGCCAGCCATGAAGGGAAGATAACCAGGTAGCCCAGCCCGGCTAAAAAACCAGTGTTCAGATACTGGCCTTTAAACGGCTGCGGCTGGTGCATAAGCGTAAAAACAAGCAGCGGAATTAGCACCAGGGCACCAATCACGGCGCTGACGGCGACAAAGGCATTACCGCCGATGGTTTTGGGCTTAAGCCGTAAAAATGCACAATAGAGCGCCCAGCTTGCCGCCGATCCCATCGTCCATGCATCGCCCCGGTTCAGGTTTTTCAACGTGTCGAGATGCAGCAAATCCCCCTGCATTACCAGATAGATCACGCCTGCGGAACTCAAAATAACGCCCAGAATGTTGCGGCGCGAGATGACCTCCCTGAACACTAGCTTATTGATAAGCAGCACCAGCGCTGGCGTGGTCGACAGGTAAATGGCGGCGTTGAGCGAGGAGGTGTACTGCAGTCCCACATACAACGTCACCGGAAACAGCACCTGGCCACAAAGCGCCAGAAAAAAGACCGTGCCCCTGGCCTGCATCATCTCCGGCCACTGTTTTTTAACCTGCGCCCCGTAAAGCGCCATTAACAGCAGCGCGGTCAGCAACCAGCGGGCTTCTGAGAGAACAATTGGATCGGCCTGAGCCACCAGTAAATGCCCGACAACATAGTTACCTCCCCAGAACAGGGCGGCGAGGCTGAGTAATAAATACGGCATAGATTGATTTCCATCATATGATGCTGGCAGGATGCCGTGTAGATATCGCTTTTATCTATAATTACGATGAGGCATGCGGCCAGCTCGGTAAATTAACGTCTGCTCAGGCGCCTGATGGCTTGATTTTAAAGGCGTGTAACGCTTTTTAGTCGACAGGAAAAGGATAAACATCCGCCTGGTGTAAAGCGAATTCATCTTTTCCATTTCAAGGTATCGTTTTTATCTATGAAGTTTACTCTGCGGCAACTGGAGTTTTTCATCGCCTTAGCACAGACGAAACAGATCTCTAAAGCGGCAACCCGCTGCCATATTTCGCAGTCATCAATGACGGTGGCCATGCGCAATCTGGAAGAGGCCCTGAACAGTCAGCTTTTCCTGCGTAAGCCCAGGGGCGTGCAGCTCACGCCGTCCGGCGAGCGCTTTTTACTTCATGCCCGCAAAATCATCAGCGACAGCCAGCATGCCATAGAAGACCTGCAGTACCAGCCTGAGCTGGCAGCCGGAGAGCTGACCATCGGCATTGCGAAGACGCTTGCCGCCTACCTGCTGCCGGCAATTATCAGCGAGGTTGAACAGCACTTCCCGCTGATGACCCTCCGCTTTGTTGAAGACGATCCCGCTGAGCTTATCCAACAGCTTCGGGACAAAATGCTGGCGTTTGCCCTGGTGCTGACGTCGAATATCATCCACGACGCAGGGCTGAACGTTGAGACATTTATCCGCTCGCAGCGCCGCCTGTGGGTTTCGCAGGGGCATCCGCTGTTGAACCAGCCCGCGATAAAGCTGGCCGATATCGCAGGCGTGCCGTTTATCATGCTGGATACGGACAAATACCCGGACGTGATTTGCCAGCACTGGCAGGCGAAAGGCGGGCAGCCCAACGTTACTTTTACCACCACGTCTTTTGAAACCGTGCGCAGCCTGGTGGCCAAGGGAAGGGGCGTCACCATTCTGTCCGATCTGGTTTATCGTCCCTGGTCGCTTGAGGGGCTGCGGGTGATGAGAAAAACGATAGAGGATAGCGCAACCTATATGGATGTTGGCGCCGTGCTGCTGCAGGGGAAACCGCTGGCGGAGAGTGAGCGAATGGTGCTCGATTACCTGCGGGGCATCATCATTCGCCTCGATGATAACGCCTGAGCGACAAATAAAAATCCCGCCGGTATTCAGCGGGATTTCTGCTTAAGGGCCTGGCGACATCAGTCGTCTTCCGGATCGTCCATTTCGACCGGCGTCTGGTAATCATCCGGCTTTATGACCAGTAAATCACAGCGCAGATGGTCGATGACCTGCTCTGCGGTATTGCCCAGAAATGCCGCAGACAGCCCGGTGCGGCCCACCGTACCAAGTACCACAATCCCGGCCTGCAGATGCTCGGCCATGTCCGGGATCACTTCTTCAGGCAGCCCTTTCTCAACGTGGGTCATCTTCTCGTCGATGGCGTATTTCTGGCGCAGCGCCTTCATGGCGACAAGGTGCTGGCCGCGAATCGCGTCGTTATACACGCTCGGGTCAAAATCAGGCAGCTCAATGGCAATGTTGATTGGCGTGACCGGGTAGGCGCCTATCAAATGGACTTCGGTATGGTTGACATCATCCGCCAGCTTCAGGGTTTCCTTCACCAGCTTTTCATTCAGCGCATTGTGGTAAAGCTCTTCGCTGGCAAGATTGACCGCCACCAGCGCTTTACCGCCTTCAGGCCACGGCTGGTCTTTCACCATCCACACCGGACAAGGGCATTTACGCAGCAGATGCCAGTCGGTTGGGGTGAATATTACCGCTTCCAGCCTGTCGTGCTGGTGGGCCATTTTCAGCAGCAGGTCGTGCCCGCCGGCGATCACTTCCTGGATGATGGCTTCAAACGGGCGGTTGTGCCACACCACTTTGATATCAATAGGAATGCCGGCTTCAATGTAGTACTGCGCCTGCTGTTTAATCCAGGCCGTACGCTGGCTGATAACCCCTTTGCGCATGGCGGTGCGTTCATCAGGCGACAGAAGCGTGGTCATTTCGTAGGAAAAGTCATAGATAGGCAGGAAGGCTTTGATCCTGCCGCCAATCCGTTGATGCAAATAAACAGCACGCCGCAGGGCAGGTTGATCGTCCTGGTTCGGGTCAATCGCGACAAGCATGTTTTGGTAGTTTGCCATACAGGTCTCCTTACAACTGCTTAACCACAGTCTGTGAAGTAAGATTAACCCATAAGAAAGGAATGAAACAGGTGGAGAGCCCCTGCCGGATCAATAAATGGAATAAAAGGCGATCCGGCAAAGGAGGGGGTTATCAGGCGACGTTACGTGACTGGCCCGCAAGGTCTGACAACAGGTCGATGTTCTCGATGGTGATGTACTTGCCTTTCACCGCCAGCATACCGCTCTTCTGGAAGCGACCCAGCAGGCGACTGATGGTTTCCACCGTCAGGCCGAGGTAGTTACCGATATCGCCACGGGTCATGGTCAGGCGGAACTCACGCGGCGAGAAGCCACGCTGGGCGAAGCGGCGAGAAAGATTGTAGATAAACGCCGCCAGGCGCTCTTCGGCATTCTTTTTCGACAGCAGCAAAATCATGTCCTGGTCGCCTTTAATTTCGCCGCTCATCAGGCGCATCATCTGCTGACGCAGGCTTGGCATTTTACCGGACAGATCGTCGAGGGTCTCAAACGGGATTTCACACACCATAGAAGTTTCCAGCGCCTGAGCGAAGCTCGGGTGATGGCCGGTGCCGATGGCGTCGAAGCCAACCAGGTCACCCGCCAGGTGGAAACCGGTGATTTGCTCATCGCCCTGCTCGGTAATGGTGTAGCTTTTGATGGTGCCGGAGCGAATAGCGTACAGCGATTTCAGTTCATCACCCGCTTTAAACAGGGTTTGTCCCTTTTGAATCGGCTTTTTACGCTCGATGATATTATCAAGCTGATCGAGTTCATGCTCATTAAGCGTGAAGGGGATGCATAATTGGCTGATGCTGCAATCCTGGCAATGGATAGCACAACCGCCAGACTGAATTCGTCGAATAATACGCTTTTCAGGGATCATAGATATGCTCGGACCGTAATTGATATTGGTCAATTTTAACATCTTTTTTGCGATCAGGTAAGTCTGGCAGAACGCTATCCGGACAATAATAAAGGTAGGGGGCTAAAAAAAGGCCGTCATCTTGTTGAATTCACTAAAACATTAAAGTGCAGCGACTCCGTTTCGGAATAAATAGCCGCACTTTTGGCAACTTCTACAGTAATAAATAGCCTTCGTGGCGCAGCAGCCACTCTTTCCGCGCCACGCCGCCCGCGTAGCCAGTCATCGTCCCGTTACGGCCGATAACGCGATGGCAGGGCACCACGATACTGACCGGGTTTGAGCCGTTAGCGGCGCCGACAGCGCGTGCCGCTCCGGCCCGGCCCAGCTGCTCCGCAAGCTGCCCGTAATGCATCACTCGCCCGCAGGGAATATCACGCAGAGCTTGCCAAACCTGACGCTGGAAATCCGTGCCTGCGGTGGCCGTAGGCAGAGCATCAATTACCGCCAGGTCGCCCGCAAAGTAATCGCGTAGCTTATCGCTCAGTCCATTCGGGTTTCGGCTGCTAACGCGTTGAAAACCTTGCGCACCATAATGAATGTTGAGCAGCTGTGCCATGCGATCGCTATGTTCTTCCCACTCCACGGCCCGAAGCCTGAACTGCTCATCGCACAGGATCCACAGCGGCCCAACAGGCGTGTCAATTTTATCTTCCAATATCGTCAGCACGGCATAACTCCGTTTTTATTGCGGGTTCAGGCCGATGTCCGGCCCCTTTGCAGGCTGAAAAGATAGCATGCGTTCAACGATAGCAGCCAGACCCCAAAAGGATTAACGCCGCGGAGTAATATGCAGGCAGAAAAAGAATCCAACGATAATAACGATCAATGGCATCGGAAAACCCATTATCTCCTGACCGACCGTTGAGCCGAAATAGCGTCATCCGGGCAGCCTGATTGCGGCGGTGATTATTTTCCAATGCAGATAATAATAATTGCTATTGCGGTTATTTGATTCACGTTTTTTTAACGCAAATGCAAAGTATTTATTTTTTAAAAAAACAGTGGCGCAAATAATGCGCCGGGTTTACGAAATGAAGCCTGGCATTATCCCCGTTGAGCCCTACGCAGGGCGAGGTTATAGTAGCCGCAGATAACACCGGAGGATTGACCGTGAACCTTGACGACAAATCGCTGTTTCTTGACGCCATGGAGGATGTCAAACCGCTGAAAAACTGCGCAGACAGCCAGTGGATCAAACCTCAGAAAGAGAACGTTGCTGCAAAGCCGGATCCCACCCAGCTCGACAACTTTCTCACCACCGATTTTTTGGAAATCATCCCCCTCGACACGCCGCTTGAGTACAAGCGTGAAGGCTTACAGAACGGCGTGCTGGACAAGCTCAGGCTCGGAAAATACGGCCAGCAGGCCAGTCTCAATCTGATTCGCCAGCCCGTTGAACGCTGTCGACAACTGCTCTTTTCCTACGTCATGCAGGCGAAACAGGATGGCCTGCGTAATCTGCTGATCGTTCACGGCAAAGGGCGAGAAGATAAATCCCATGCCAACGTGGTGCGCAGTTTCCTTGGGCGCTGGCTGGCCGAGTTTGACGAGGTTCAGGCTTTTTGCGTGGCGATGCCGCACCACGGCGGCAGCGGGGCCTGCTATGTTGCTTTAAAAAAATCAGAGCAGGCTAAACTGGAAACGTGGGAAAAACACGCCAAACGCAGCCGTTAAGGCCGTAGCCGCAGAGATTGCGGCTACGGTTCTCAGGCCGGCATCGATTTACGAATTGAAGACAGCAAAATCTGTGCGGCCGTTGAAAGCGGGGTGTCCACGCGCGTCAGAATACCGATAGGCTCTCCGACGCCCGGAATGGGGACGGGGAGGGCAGTCAGCGTGCCCTGTCGCAAATCATCCTTCACCGCACCTGACGGCACAAACCAGACGTAGTTGTACTCCACGGTGAGCTGGCGTGAGAGAGAAGCGGAAAGCGTCTCAACGCAGGTCGCGGGCAGCTTACAGCCCTGTGAAGCAAGCAAAGACTCCGCGTTGTCGCGCGGCACCGTGCCCTGAGGTGAAACCACCGCAGGCCATTCCATCACCCGGCTCAGGGTAATATTTTCATGCAGCAGCGGGTGATTAGGGCGCACGACCAGCTTGAGGGACTCGAGGAACAGCAGTTCATAGTTAAGGCCGGTCATCAGCTCAGGATCGGACATTCGCCCAATCCCCAGGTCCAGCTCGCCGGACTTCAGCCCCGCCAGCAGCATGGTGTTATTCATCGTGCCAACCTGGAGCGTGACGTCGCTCTGATGCTTATGAAACTCTCCGATAACCGCCGGTAAAATGCCCAGGGCCGCAGTAGGAAGCGCGCCAATGCGCACGACATCAGAAGGCCTGTCCTCTTTTCTAATAAACGACTGTCCGGCATGGTTCAGGGCATCAAGCACTTTTACCGCATGGGTTAAAAACTGCTCGCCCGTCAGGGTTAGCTGGGCCCCCAGCCGCCCGCGTTCGAACAGGCGGGTACCGGTCAGCTGTTCCAGCTCGTTGAGGGTTTTGGAGAGAGCCGGCTGGCTCAGGTTAAGGGTTTCAGCCGCGCGACCCAGGGTTCCCTGCTGAGCGACGGCTACGAAAGTATGCAAATGGCGCAAGCGAATGCGCTGATTGAAGAGACCGTTTTTTTCCATAGCCGATGTTAAAAACAGTCCGGCTTCGCTGACAAGCTTTGGTGTTGAATTTTGATAACCTGATTGCAAAATATCATTAACATTTGGCTATGACTAAGCGCATAACAGATTTAAATCAGAGGAGATTTTTCCGGTGCGGGTGCAGCTAATGCTCTGAAAAGTGACGCCGATCGGCAGATTTGCGCGTTGCCTGTTTTAGTTAATTTTTTGTTAATTTATACTCGTGGGGATGGCCATTCTTCATAACACGATGTTATGTAATGTGCTGAAAAAATTACTTTTTAGGCGCTGCAAAGCAGATCACAAAATGGAAATTCTTCCTGATAAGTGATCCACCAGGCTCTACGCTTTCAGCACTATCCACTGGAGGCATGACATCATGGCGAACACCCTCACGGCCGATGAGATTCGGGACAAATTTTCGCAAGCTATGTCGGCGATGTACCAGCAAGAAGTTCCGCAGTACGGCACCTTACTGGAGCTTGTGGCCGATGTGAACCTGGCGGTGCTGGAACACGATCCTGAACTGCATCAGCAACTGGAAAACGCCGACGAGCTGGCCAGGCTTAGCGTGGAACGTCACGGTGCCATTCGCGTTGGCAAAGCCGAAGAGCTGGCGGTATTAAAGCGGATTTTTGCGGTCATGGGCATGCATCCGGTGGGCTACTATGACCTGTCCCAGGCCGGGGTGCCGGTGCATTCTACCGCCTTCCGCCCGATTGATGATCAGGCGCTGGCCCGCAACCCCTTCCGCGTGTTTACCTCTCTGCTGCGCCTCGAGCTGATTGATAACCCGGAACTCAGGGCGCGTGCCGCCGCGATTCTGGCTCAACGTGACATTTTTACTCCACGCTGCCGTGAGATGCTGGATCTTCATGATAAGCAGGGCAGTTTTAGCGAAGATGAGGCCAATATATTCGTGGCCGAAGCGCTGGAAACCTTCCGCTGGCATCAGCACGCCACGGTGGATGCCGACACCTATCGCGCTCTGCACGACGAACATCGCCTGATTGCCGACGTAGTTTGCTTCCGTGGCTGCCACATCAACCATCTCACGCCCCGCACGCTGGACATCGATCGCGTGCAGTCCCTGATGCCGGAACGCGGCATCACGCCAAAAGCCATTATTGAAGGCCCGCCTCGCCGTGAGCGACCCATTCTGCTTCGCCAGACCAGCTTTAAAGCGCTGGAAGAGCCTATTTTGTTTGCCGGCGAGCACCACGGTACGCACACCGCGCGTTTTGGGGAAATCGAGCAGCGTGGCGTCGCGCTGACGCCTAAAGGCCGGGCGCTGTACGACGAGCTGCTGCTGGAAGCAGGCAACGGCACCGACAACCTTAGCCATCAGCATCACCTGCAGGAAGTGTTCAGCCGCTTCCCGGACAGCGATGCGCTGCTGCGCCGTCAGGGGCTGGCCTATTTTCGCTATCGCCTGACGCCGGTGGGCGACATGCACCGCCAGTCCATCAAACCGGGCGACGATCCACAGCTGCTTATCGAGCGCGGGTGGCTTGTCGCGCAGCCGATAGTTTATGAAGACTTCCTGCCGGTCAGCGCTGCGGGCATTTTCCAGTCGAACCTGGGCAGCGACGGCGGGCACCGGCAGCACGGTCATTCCAGCCGGCAGGAATTCGAAGAGGCGCTCGGCACGGCGGTTACCGACGAATTTAGCCTTTATCAACAGGCGGAAGATCGCAGTAAACGGCGTTGCGGTTTGCTGTAAACGCGTTACCCTGCTGGGATATCAGTTACAAGGAACAGCAGATGGAACACGTTGTTAACGTTGCTCAGGGTCAACTGAGCGGCGTCCTGCAGGGGGATATTGCGGTGTATCGCGGTATTCCCTTTGCCGCTCCTCCCACCGAAAACCTGCGCTGGCGAGCGCCACAGCCGCCTGAGAGCTGGCCAGGCGTTCGCGTCGCCGATACCTTCGCCCCGGCCTGTTGGCAAAGCCTGGAGTACTGCAAGGCGGTCGGCGGCGGCGATCCCGGCCAGTTCTCGGAAGATTGCCTCTACCTCAATATCTGGACGCCAGCCCGACGCGACGACAAACCGCTGTCCGTCATGGTCTGGCTGCACGGCGGCGGTTACACCATCGGGGCCGGTTCGCTGCCGCCTTACGATGGCGCGGCGCTGGCCTCGCGCGGCGTTGTATTAGTGACGGTGAACTATCGCCTCGGGCACCTGGGCTTTTTTGCGCATCCTGCGCTGGACGAAGAAAACCCGGATGGCCCGGTTCATAATTTCGCCTTACTCGATCAGATAGCCGCGCTGAAATGGGTGAAAGAAAATATTGCCGCTTTTGGCGGTGATGCCGCCAGCGTGACGCTGTTTGGCGAATCAGCGGGGGCACGCAGCGTGCTCTCGCTGCTGGCTTCGCCATTAGCCAGCGGGCTTTTCCACAAAGGCATAGTTCAAAGCGCCTATACCTTGCCGGACGTCGATCGCCGCAAGGCCCTCAGACGTGGGGTGGCGGTGGCTGAACATTTTGGGCTGCAAAATGCCAGCGCCGAAGCGCTGCGCTCGCTTCCCGCCGACGAGCTGTGGGCTCTGGAGGCTCCGCTGAACATCGGCCCGACGCCCATTAGCGGCGATATCGTTCTGCCCGAACCGATGCTGGATGTTTTCTTTGCCGGGCGACAGCACCGCATGCCGCTGATGGTCGGCAGCAACAGCGACGAAGCGAGCGTGCTGAGCTACTTCGGCATAGATCCCGCCGGGCAGGTTGAGCTGCTGCGTCGGGAAAAGCGTTTTGGCCTGGGCCTGATAAAATTGCTTTATCCGGGCGTTAAAGGGGACGCTGAACTGGGGCGGCAGGTATGCCGGGATATGGCGTTTACGACGTCAGGATTTGTGGTGATGCAGGCGCAGCAGCGCGTCGGTCAGCCCTGCTGGCGCTACTATTTTGACTACGTGGCAGAGGCCGAGCGAGAAACCTACGCCAACGGCACCTGGCACGGCAACGAAGTGGCGTATGTCTTTAACACGCTGCAGCTCTCCCCGCCGGCCAGCGAATATGTGAATGAACGGGACCTGCAGTTTGCGGCGCACGTCGGTGACTACTGGGTAAGTTTTGCCCGCAGTGCCGGAGCGCACAGCAAATCGCTACCCGGGCCGGTCAACTGGCCCGCCTGCACCAAAGGGCGGGATCGTACGCTGCGTCTGGGCGTGCACCTGCGGGCGAAATTTAAGGTGGAAAATCGCTTTATGCGCATGAGGATGCAGCTGTTTAAGCGGGTGATGAAACACCACGTCAGCCTGGACTGAGCAGCTCATTGCAAAACCCCTCGAGCCCGGCGGCATGTTCGCTGTCGGGTTTTACCGCCAGCCGGTAACCTGCGCCGGTTTTCACGCTACCGGCAAACGGTCGCACCAGCCGTCCGGTCCGAATATCTTCGGCAACCAGCGTTTCGTCGGCTATCGCAATGCCAAACCCCTGAATAGCCGCGCTGATGGCAAGATCCATCGTGTCGAAGTGCTGATTTTTAGTCATGGCCTGCCACGGTGCGGGGTTATCTGAAAGCCACAGCGACCAGTCGGTACGATCGCGGGTTGGGTGCAAAAAGGTTAATCGCTCCCAGCCACTCGCGTGTTGCGGCAGCAGTCCCTGGCTGATGACCGGGGTCAGG
Source organism: Cedecea selenatireducens (assembly GCF_042138895.1). Lineage (NCBI taxonomy): Bacteria > Pseudomonadati > Pseudomonadota > Gammaproteobacteria > Enterobacterales > Enterobacteriaceae > Cedecea > Cedecea selenatireducens. The sequence continues at coordinate 77,648 of NZ_JBHIKW010000008.1, forward strand.
GCTTCTTCAAACAGCAGCGTGCCGCTCCTGGCCTGCTGGCCAAACACAATTGCGGCGTCAAACGGCTCATTTTTGAAATTGACGCCGTGCTCAACGGTGGTGGTCAGCGCCACCTGTATTTCCGGCATACGCTGTTCAAGCTGGATGAGTCTGGGCACCAGCCAGCGCATGGCGCAGGTGGGGGCCTTGAGCCGGATAATTTCAGGCTTATGGCATGCGCGGTCTGCCACGTCCAGCAGCCTGTTGAAGGCGCTCTGCAGGTCAGGGAGAAGGGCGCTGCCCTGAGGCGTAAGACGCAGCCCACGCGCGTGGCGTTCAAAAAGCGCAAAGCCAAACCACTGTTCCAGCGCGGCAATTTTGCGGCTGACCGCGCCTTGAGTCAGGCACAGCTCTTTCGCCGCTCTGGTGAGGTTCAGGTGCCTGGCGGTGACCAGGAAAGCATCGAGGGTATTAAGGGGGAAATTACGCCGGGTCATAACGCTCTCCGCTGAGCTATGCATTTTTTGCATGGCTATTATGACAACAATTCGATTGTCGTGGCAATCGCATCCGGATTGAATAGTTATGCACATCGCATAATGTTCAGGAGCGGCTATGGCCATGCAAACCCCGGTACAACATCGTTCAAAATTACCGGACGTAGGAACCACGATTTTCACGGTGATCGGCCAGCTTTCCACGCAGCACCAGGCGATAAACCTTTCTCAGGGCGCGCCAAACTTTCCCTGCGACCCGAAATTAATTGCCGGCGTCACCAAAGCGATGCAGGAAGGGCATAACCAGTACGCCCCGATGACCGGCCTGGCCTCCCTGAAGCAGCTTATTGCTGAAAAAGTGCTGAGCCTTTACGGCTCAAGCTATAACCCCGCCGATGAAGTGCTGGTGACCGCCAGCGCCAGCGAGGGGCTCTATTCCGCCATCAGCGGGCTGGTGCATCCCGGCGACGAGGTTATCTACTTTGAGCCTTCTTTTGACAGCTACGCGCCAATAGTTCGCCTGCAGGGCGCCACGCCGGTTGCGCTGAAGCTGAACCTGCCGGACTTCACCATTAACTGGGATGAAGTCCGGGCGGCTATCACCCCGCGCACGCGCATGATTATCGTCAACACGCCGCATAACCCAAGCGGGCAAGTGTTCAGCGCCCATGACCTCGAGATGCTGGCGGCTCTAACCCGTCATACCGACATCGTTATCCTGTCTGATGAAGTGTACGAACACATCGTGTTTGACGGCAAAAAGCATCACGGCATGGCGACTCACCCGCAGCTTGCCGAGCGCAGCGTGATTGTGTCGTCCTTCGGCAAAACCTTCCACGTGACCGGCTGGCGCGTGGGTTACTGCCTGGCGCCAGCGGCGTTAATGGATGAAATCTGCAAGGTGCATCAGTTCCTGATGTTCTCTGCCGATACGCCGATGCAGTACGCCTTTGCTGACTATATGAGCGACCCGCAAACATATCTCTCGCTGGCGGCGTTTTATCAGCGCAAGCGTGATTTAATGCAGTCTCTGCTGGCCGAATCGCCGTTTGAACTGCTGCCGAGCGGCGGGTCATTCTTCCTGCTGGCCCGCTTCGGGCACTTCAGCGATGAGTCCGACAGCGAAATGGTGAAGCGGCTGATTACCGACTATGGCGTGGCGACGATTCCGCTTTCCGCGTTTTATACCGACGGTACCGATAACAACATTATCCGGCTCTCATTTGCTAAAGATGAAGCCACATTACGGGCGGGCGCGCAGGCGCTGTGCCGGGTTAAGCCACGCTGATAGAGGTCATGATGAAAAAAGTTTATGCGCTAAGTTTGCTTCTTGGGCTGTGCTCTTCGTTTTCTGCGCTGGCGGCCGGCGAGCTGCGTTATGGTCTGGAAGCGGAATATCCTCCGTTTGAGAGCCGCAACAGCGCGGGCGAGCTGGAAGGATTTGATATCGAGCTGGGCAAGGCGATTTGCCAGGCGGCCAGCCTCAAGTGTAGCTGGGTTGAAACCTCGTTTGACTCGCTGATCCCTGGGCTCGCCGCGAAGAAATTCGACGCCATCAACTCGGCGATGAACATCACCGCCCAGCGGCAAAAAAGCATTGATTTCACCCAGCCAATCTACCGCATTCCTTCTCAGCTGGTCGGCAAAGAGGGCAGCGGCCTGCAAGCGACGGCGGAAGGGCTGAAGGGTAAAACCATCGGCGTGCTGCAGGGCTCTATTCAGGAAACCTACGCCAAAGAACATTGGGAGAAGCAGGGCGTAAGCGTCGTGTCGTATAAAGATCAGAACATGGCCTGGGCCGATTTGCTGAACGGCCGCATTGATGCCTCGCTGGTGATGTCCGCTGCGGGTCAGGCGGGCTTCCTGAGCACGCCGCAGGGCAAAGGCTTTGGTTTTATCGGCAAGCCGGTAAGCGACGATACCATTCTCGGCAGCGGGATCGGCTTTGGTCTGCGTAAAGGTGACGCTGTCACTAAAAAAGAGCTGGACGCGGCGATTGATAAAGTCAAAGCCGACGGCACCGTCACCAGGCTTGCGCAGAAGTTCTTCCCGGGCATCGACGTTAGCGTGAAGTAACCTTTCTGGCGGCTCGCCGACGGGCCGCCTGCTAAAATTTTTAGCGCTTTTTTCGCCAGAGTATTGTCCATTTTTCGGCAATATCTGGTTTCCTGAAAAAAAACCTTCGTTCCTCCCTCAAACGCCTTCACCGCCCATTGGATTCATTGTGAATTTTGTCTAGAGTGTGCGGTCGTACAGGTAGCAGTCTCTTGCCGCTGTTCTGCCCGAGGGCGGGACGAAACACATCGACATATAAGGACGATTTCTCAGGCATGAATCGCAGACGTTTTATCCAGGCCTCTATGGCTCTCGCCGCTGCCTGCGGCACGCCGACCCTTGCCACGCTGTTCTCCCGAAGCGCCTTTGCAGCCGAGTCCGGCATTGCGGACGGGCACTCCACTGCCTTCGATTTTGCAGTGCTCCAGGGCATGGCGCATGACCTGTCGAAAAAACCGTGGGGAGGCGCGCCGAGAGCGCTGCCGAACACGCTTGCTAACCTGACGCCTCAGGCTTACAACGCCATCCAGTATGATGCTAATCATTCGCTGTGGAACAACATAGATAATCGCCAGCTCGACGTGCAGTTCTTCCACGTCGGCATGGGGTTCCGCCGCCGCGTCAGAATGTTTTCTCTGGACTCTGCCACCCACCAGGCGCGTGAAATTCACTTCCGTCCGGAATTGTTTAACTACAACGACGCGGGCGTGGACACCAAACAGCTCGAAGGCCAGACCGATCTCGGCTTTGCCGGTCTGAAGGTCTTTAAGGCGCCTGAACTGGCGCGCCGTGACGTGGTGTCATTCCTCGGTGCCAGCTACTTCCGCGCCGTAGACAGCACTTACCAGTACGGCTTGTCCGCACGTGGCCTGGCGGTGGACACCTTCACCGACACGCCGGAAGAGTTCCCGGACTTCACCTCGTTCTGGTTTGAAACGCCAAAAGCTTCCGACACCACTTTTGTGGTCTACGCGCTGCTGGACAGCCCAAGCGTGACCGGTGCCTACAAATTTACCATCAACTGCGAAGCCGAACGGGTGGTGATGGAGGTGGACAACCACCTTTACGCCCGTAAAGACGTCAAGCAGCTGGGTATTGCACCGATGACCAGTATGTTTGCCTGCGGCACCAACGAACGCCGCACCTGCGACACCATTCACCCGCAAATTCACGACTCCGACCGCCTGGCCATGTGGCGCGGTAACGGCGAGTGGATTTGCCGCCCGTTGAATAACCCGCAAAAGCTGCAGTTCAACGCTTTCATGGACGAAAACCCGAAAGGCTTTGGCCTGCTGCAGCTGGATCACGATTTTGCCAGCTACCAGGACATCATGGGCTGGTACAACAAGCGCCCAAGCCTGTGGGTGGAGCCGCGCAACAAGTGGGGCAAAGGCTCCGTTGGCCTGATGGAAATCCCGACCACCGGCGAAACCCTCGACAATATCGTCTGCTTCTGGCAGCCGGAAAAACCGGTCAAAGCCGGGGATGAGTTCGAGTTTAAATACCGTCTCTACTGGAGCGGCCTGCCGCCTGTCACCACGGATCTGGCCCGCGTTTACGCCACCCGTACCGGCATGGGCAGCTTCCCGGAAGGCTGGGCGCCGGGCGAACACTTCCCGGACAAATGGTCCCGCCGCTTTGCTATTGATTTTGTCGGCGGCGACCTGAAAGCCGCCGCGCCGAAAGGCATTGAACCGGTGATCACGCTCTCCAACGGCGAAGCGAAGCAGGTTGAGATCCTCTACGTCGAACCGTTTGACGGCTACCGCATTCTGTTTGACTGGTACCCGACCAACGACTCCACCGACCCGGTCGAGATGCGTATGTTCCTGCGCTGCCAGGGTAAAGCCATCAGTGAAACCTGGCTGTACCAGTACTTCCCGCCGCCGGCGGATAAGCGTAAATACGTCGACGACCGCGAAATGCGTTAATCATCCCAGCCCCGCCGCGTAAAAGCCGCGGGGCTTTTTTATCGATTTCTCAAATGTTTTGTCAGTACATCAATGATGTAACTGTTAACCGACATTTGCTGCTCGGCCGCAGCAACACTCAGTCGTTCGCCAAAGGATTCAGGATAGCGCAGCGTGAACGTCTTCATTTTCTCTTCTTTTTCAAAAGGTTCCATACCCGCAGAATGGCAGTCCTCCAGGTAGTACTGTAAGGCGGTTTCACCCTCACGAATAAGCCCCGCCGCGCTGTCGGCGACGAAGTCACAGTATCCGGTTAAGCCGAGAAATTTCCCGCGAAAGAGGTTTATTTCGGGAACCCAGGTGATCAACGCTGGCTGGCCGCTGATGATCATAATGTTTGGCAGTGCTTCCGCAGTGGTCATGGTGTGACTCCGATACTCGCAAACCATTCTTTCAGGTTGGCTATGGCCCCTTTATCGGTCTCAGGAGAAGGATGGGGGCGATGAAAATGGGCGATGCTGCCGTTAAGCTGGAAGCGTATACGTGAACCGCGGCCGGGGTTGACCTCTCCGCCGAGGGCAAGCACCAGCCTTTCTATATCCTGCCATTTCACTCCGGAGGGAACGGGCTTGATGAAAATTTGAATTAGCGTTTGACGATGTTTGTTTCTTAGGTATTCCTGTCCATATCCCATGATTCCTTCCATGATTCGACGTGCAATGTCATCGTAGCATATCGTTTTTTGACTTCAATATTTGAAGTCATTTTTCGCGAAGCATTCCATATTTTGATGAAAATTAATGCAAGGAATGAGCGGGGTATTGGTTTTTAGTATTGATTTTGCATTTATCCATAATGAATTTTTATTCATTACTGTTCTGTCGGTATAAATTGGAGTCAACTTCCTGGTAAAAGTGACATAAGATGGCTGTCACCTCTAAGCAAAAACGGGAGCCGCGTGTGGAGCAGCATCAGGAATGGCAGGATGAAGTGATTACGGTCAACGATGAAATCGAGCTGCATTCGGTTAGCGAGCGGTTCGTTCAGCCTGTTTTCGCGCTGGTGCAGCGCAACAAAAGCTGGCTGCAAAAAGCCATGAACTGGCCGCAGTATGTTGTTTCCGAGGACGACACGCGCAAAACGGTGCAGGGTAACTATGTCTTACATCATAAGGGCTACGCGAAGATGTTTATGATCCTCCATCGCGGCGAGCTGGTGGGCGTGTTTTCCTTTAACCAGATAGAACCGACCAAAAAAACGGCCTACATCGGCTACTGGCTGAGCGAGGACAGGCAGGGGCAGGGCATAATTTCTGCCGTGATCGAGGCTGTAATTAGCAGGTACGCGCAGGCAGGGACGGTGCGCCGGTTTGTTATCAAATGCATCGTCACTAACCAGGCCAGCAACCGGGTGGCACAGCGCAACGGCTTCACGCTCGAAGGCTGCCTGAAACAGGCCGAATTCCTGAACGGCGAGTACCACGACCAGAATATTTACGGGCGTATCGCCGATTAAAACACCCCATAAAACGGCGTGCGGGTGATGCGCTGCTCGCCGTTAATATCCTTCATGCCGCGAAGGTGAATGAGTTCGCCATCAATACCTTCCACCGCTGCCTCGTCATAAATCTGCACGTTATTTTCGATTAGCACGTTGCCCGTCACTTTAGCCTGGCCGTATACCTGCACGTTGTTGTCCATCAGGACAGGGCCGCCGATGAGCACCGCGTCGCCGTAAACCTGAACGCGATGCTTCAGCACGCAGTCGCCCTCGATGATGGCGTTGCCGTAAACCCGTGAAGAATAGCGAATCGTAGGGATCTGACTGTCGCCGCTGCCGGCAATAATACGTGCGTTGTCGGACACCTGCGCACAGTCGCAGATCCACACGTTGTTCTCCTCATTTCCTTCGATAATCGCGTGGCCGAAAATGGCCGAGCGGTGCTCGACAAAGGCATTACTCACCCGCGCATCGCCGTAAATCTGCGCCTGATGAATGATGCGGGAGGCGCTGACCATGGCGTTCCCGTAGATTTGCAGCCGCATTTCGGCGTCTTCGGTCAGCCCCAGCACTGCAATCACCTCGCTGTGATGCAGCACGCGAGCCAATCCATAGATATGGCACTCGCCGCTGATACGAGAATGCTCAACGCGGGCGTGACCGCTCACCCTCGCCTGGTGGCAAATTTCTGACTCGCCGAGGATTATCGCGTTGTCCTCGACGCTCGCACCGCCCCAGACAAAAGCGTCAGGCTCAAGCCAGCAGCTTCCCGACTGGCTCAGATTAGCTTCTTCTTCAACCCAGCCGCCGCTTTGCCCGGTTTCTACGTCGCTAAAATCGCAAAGCGCCTCAATTTGCCAGAGCCGGACTTGCCGCAGTTCGCCGTCGTGCTGATAATCATGAAGCCGTGAATTTTCCGTTAACCGGTATTTTTTCATCGCCGTTTCTCGCTGTGTCCTGCTGATAAACGTAGCAGGTAATTCACCGGCATAGCGTTCGGCGGCGTAATCGCATAAAATGCATTTAAAATACATTTTAAAAAATAAACAAAATGAATAAACCGACCCCCGGTAGCTTTATCAACCTTCCCGCAGGCTACTTTGGCATGGTGCTGGGCATCATCGGCATGGGATTTGCCTGGCGCTATGCCGCTATCATTTGGCCGGTGCCGTCGGCCGTGGGCGAGGCGCTGGTCGCGCTCGCAGGTGTTATCTGGCTGCTGCTGGCTTTGGCATTTATCACACGCCTGGTTCGCTACCCGCACAGCGTTGCTGCGGAAATCCATCATCCCTTGATGAGCAGCTTTGTCAGCCTGTTCCCGGCGACAACCATGCTGGTTGCCATCGGCGTGGCGCCTTATCTGCGCCCGCTCGCCGTGGTGATGTTTGGCTTTGGCGCCGTGGTTCAGCTGTGTTATGCCGCGTGGCAATCAGCCGGATTATGGCGGGGGACGCACCCGCAGGATGCCACGACGCCGGGCCTGTATCTGCCGACCGTGGCGAATAACTTTATTAGCGCGATGGCCTGCGGCGCGCTGGGCTATCACGACCTGGGGATCCTGTTCCTTGGGGCGGGCGTTTTTTCCTGGCTGAGTCTCGAGCCGGCGATACTGCACCGCATGCGCAGCGTCGGGGAGCTTCCGACGCCGGTGCGCACTTCGCTGGGCATTCAGCTGGCGCCCGCGCTGGTGGCCTGCAGCGCTTATCTGGCTGTAAACGGCGGCGTGACGGATTTCTTTGCCAAAATGCTGTTTGGCTATGGCCTGCTACAGCTGATTTTTATGCTGCGCTTAATGCCCTGGTACCTGGCGCAGCCGTTTAACGCCTCCTTCTGGAGCTTCTCATTCGGTATTTCCGCGCTGGCGACCACCGCGCTGCACCTGAGCGCGGGCAGCGGCGACGGCCTGTTTCACCTCATCGCGGTACCGCTCTTTATTTTTACTAATGTGATTATTGGCCTGCTGCTGGCTCGCACTTTCATCCTGCTCATGCAGGGGAAATTGATTTTGCGTACCGCGAGGCCAGAAAAAAAGGATCTGTTATGACCGAGAAGTCTGAAAGCTACTACAGTGAAAAATATGGCCTGACCGCCACCCATTCTGACGTGCTGCACGCCGTGAAGTACGTAGCGCCAGGTAAAACGCTGGATCTTGGCTGTGGGGGCGGGCGCAACAGCCTGTACCTGAATCAGAAAGGGTTCGACGTCACCGCGTGGGATAAAAACCCGATGAGCATCGCCCGGCTGAACGAAATTATTGAGGCCGAAGGGCTGAAAAACATCGTGACTGCGCAGGTTGACCTTAACCAGCTGAGCTTTGACGGGGAGTATGATTTTATTCTCTCAACCGTGGTGATGATGTTCCTTGAGCGCGGCACGATCCCGGGACTTATCGCCAATATGCAGCGCTGCACCAAACCCGGGGGTTACAACCTGATCGTAGCGGCGATGGATACCGAAGACTTCCCTTGCACGGTAGGGTTTCCGTTCGCCTTTAAAGAGGGCGAGCTGCGTGACTACTATGCAGGCTGGGAGCTGGTGAAGTACAACGAAGACGTGGGCCAGCTGCATAAGACCGATGAGAATGGCAACCGTATTAAGCTGCGTTTCGCCACGATGCTGGCGCGGAAGAAGTAAAGGTTAACCCTCACCCCGGCCCTCTCCCTGGAAGGGAGAGGGGGAATTCAAGCGTTCTCTGTATGAATCCCCTCGCTCCTTTGGGGAGAGGGTTAAACTCCCTGTTCTGGCCCCCTCGCCCCTTTGGGGAGAGGGTTAAACTCCCTGTTCTGGTCCCCTCGCCCCTTTGGGGAGAGGGTTAGGGTGAGGGGAAATTACTTCGCCGCCAGCAGACAAAGCTTCAGCGCCACGTTATACGAAGCCTCAAACGCCCGCAGCGGTAAAAACTCAAACCGTGAATGGAAATTGTGCGCGCCGGTAAAGAAGTTCGGCGTTAGCAGCCCTTTAGCCGAAAGCGCAGCCCCGTCCGTGCCGCCGCGCATCGGAATCACCTTCGGCTCAATGCCCAGCTCATCCAGGGCGGCAAAAATCAAATCAATCGCCCGGCGATCGTCGGTAATGGCGTTACTGATGTTGCTGTAGGTATCGCTGAGGCTGTACTCCACGCGCGCGGTGGGGTGCTGCGCGGCAATTTTTTGCGCAACTTCGCCAATCTGCTGCTTACGGCGCTCAAAGCTTGCGAGGTCGAAGTCGCGAATATTCGCTTTCAGCAGCGCTTCGCTTTGTGAGGCCTGGATCCCGTTAAACCAGACGTAGCCTTCACGGCCTTCGGTGTGCTCTGGCGTCTGCTTGCGGTCAAAGTGGCTGATGTAATCCATTGCCATCAACAGCGGGTTGACCAGCACGCCTTTGGAGGACATTGGGTGGCTGGTTACGCCGGTAAACTTCAGCTCCGCATGGGCGGCATTGAAGTTTTCATAAACGACTTCGCCCAGCTCGCAGCAGTCGATGGTCCAGGCGAAATCCACATCAAAACGAGCCAGATCCAACGCCTTCGCACCACACAGGCCAATTTCTTCATCCGGGACGAAGGCCACAACGATGTCGCCGTGGCGATGTTCTGCCGTCAGGTTTTCCAGCAGCGTCATCACCACCGTGACGGCGGCTTTATTATCCGCGCCCAGCACGCTGGTGCCGTCGCTGAAGATTATCTCCTCGCCGGGCCAGGCGTTGATTTCCGGGTGCTCCGCCGTGCGCAGCCAGATGTCCTCTTTGGCGTTCAGGCACAGGTCTTCCCCGGTAAAGCGCAGGATCTGCGGGTGAATGTCCGGCGACAGGCCAACGTCAACGGTATCGATGTGCGTAATAAAGCCCACGCGCGGCGCGGCGGCCACATTGCCTCTCTTCACGGCGGTAACCGTGGCGTGCTCGTCGATAACGATATCTTCAAGGCCGAGCGTACGCAGTTCTTCCGCCAGCATGCTGGCCATTTCATGTTGCCCGGGCGTGCTGGGCAGGGCATTTACCCGCGCGTCGCTTTGGCTGGTGACCGCCAGATAACGGAAGAAACGTTGGGTGAGCTGCTCGCTGAGCGACGAAGGCATAGTGTTTCCTTATTGTTCGATGTTGTTTGTTGGCAATGTAAATTTAATGTTATTTATTAAGGCGCTTTGCACAAGCTTTATTCATTCAGGGTCAGGATAAACACCACAGGAAGACAGCGATGAAAACAAAGATTACAACGCTTGCACTTGCCGTAGCGGCGCTTTCCCTCAGTACCAGCGTGGCGGCCAGCACGTTGGTTTATTGCTCCGAAGGTTCGCCGGAAAACTTCAACCCGCAGCTTTACACCTCGGGCACCAGCGTGGATGCCAGCGCGGTGCCGGTCTACAACCGGCTGGTGGATTTTAAGGTCGGTACCACCGAGCTGCAGCCCAGCCTGGCGGAAAGCTGGAACGTCAGCGAAGACGGCAAAGTCTATACCTTCCATCTGCGCAAAGGCGTGAAGTTCCAGAGCAACAAATACTTTAAGCCCACCAGGGACTTCAACGCGGACGACGTGATTTTCTCGTTTATGCGTCAGAAAGACCCAAAACATCCGTACCACAACGTCTCCAACGGCAATTACTCCAACTTTGAAAGCCTGGAGTTCGGCAAGCTGATTACCGCCATCGACAAAGTGGATGACAACACCGTGCGCTTCACGCTGGCGCACCCGGAAGCGCCGTTTGTCGCCGATTTGGGCTGGTATTTTGCCTCGATCCTTTCTTCAGAATATGCGGACGTCATGATGAAGGCCGGTACGCCGGAGCGCGTTGATTCCGACCCTATCGGCACCGGGCCGTTTGAGCTGAAGCAGTATCAAAAAGATTCACGCATTCTTTACACCGCTTTCCCTGAGTACTGGCAGGGCAAATCGAAGATTGACCGCCTGGTCTTTTCTATCACGCCGGATGCCTCTATTCGCTACGCAAAGCTTGAGAAAAACGAATGCCAGGTGATGCCGTTCCCGAACCCGGCGGACCTGCCGCGCATGAAGGAAAACAAAGACATCAACCTGATGCAAAAAGCAGGGCTGAATACCGGCTTCCTCGCGTTTAACACCCAGAAGCCGCCGCTGGACAACGTGAAGGTGCGCCAGGCGCTGGCGATGGCTATCAATAAACCGGCCATTATCGAAGCGGTGTTCCACGGCACCGGCATTGAGGCGAAAAACCTGCTGCCGCCTGGCGTCTGGAGCGCGGACGATAAGCTCAAAGACTATGATTACGATCCTGAAAAAGCCAAAGAGCTGCTCAAAGAGGCCGGCTTTGCCAACGGCATGAGCATCGACCTGTGGGCGATGCCGGTTCAGCGGCCGTATAACCCGAACGCTAAACGCATGGCAGAAATGATCCAGGCCGACTGGGCGAAAGTTGGCGTCACGGCGAAAATCGTCACCTACGAGTGGGGCGAATACCTCAAGCGGGTGAAGGGCGGTGAGCACCAGGCGGCGCTGATGGGCTGGACCACGGCCACCGGCGACCCGGATAACTTCTTTGGGCCACTGTTTACCTGTACCTCGGCCAACGGCGGCTCTAACTCATCCAAATGGTGCTACCAGCCGTTTGATAAGCTGATTCTTGAAGCCCGCGCGGAAGGCAATCACGATAAACGCGTTGAATTATATAAAGAAGCGCAGCAGATGATGCACGACCAGATGCCGGCGGTGATGATTGCCCACTCCACGATTTTCGAGCCGGTGCGCAAAGAGGTGACCGGGTATGAGATTGACCCGTTCGGGAAGCATATTTTTTATCAGGTAGAGGTGAAGAAGTAATTCGGGAGGGCTCCGGGATTAACGGATATCTATGCTATTCATTGTTAGTTCCGTTCACTTCTAGTCCTGTTTTATATGCAGCCACCGTACCGGTGAACGTCTCGGGGAAGTCACCGTCATTCCCCCGAGACCCCGGACTCCCGGCCAAATAAATCGACCGCTAAAGCGGCAGACCTCCGTTTTATCTCCCAGTCCTGGGTCGGCTGAGATGCGTTCCCGACGCTCTCCGCCTCCGGCCGTTCCCGACGTCCGGACCCTGGCCAGTCGGAGAAAAAACAGAGGCGATTTAAGCCTGAACCGTGCCTCGCTTCAGGCTCATAGCCACACTGAACATAAAAGTTGCTACAAGTCCCAAAGCCATGCCCTTGTTCCCGGCTCTCATCGCCCCCGGTTATGACCCAACTCAGGCGGGGTTGAGCTGCCGGGAGCAGCGAAAGAGAGCGATCGTCGGGAACGAATCGCGAACGCCCCCGAATGTTTGGGTGATAGCCGGTGGGTTTACCGCTTCAGCGGCGATGAGCTCGCCGGGCGCCGGGGCTGTTCGGGGGATGGCGTTATCCCCCGAACACGTTCACCGTTATCTGAACGTGCAGGGGAAATAGCTCTACGAGTGAACGGAACGATACCCAAATTTGCAGAGGTCAAACGTCCTGGGTGTTCACCTAATAACATATTGAGACAAAACAAGTATCAGACTGTACTTCTCTCACTCACCGCCTCAGCCGGGGCGCTGACCGCCGTCTGATTTGCCTGCTGCTCTTCGCGGAACTTCAGGTTATCCCAGACCCGGAAGAACGGGTAATACATCACCAGCGAGATAGCCAGGTTCACAATCTGCAGAATCGAGCCGGAAACGTGGCCGCCCGTCGCTAAATAGCCGCTGACGATAATTGGCGTAGTGAACGGCAGCGCAATCCCGGCAGGGGGCGCAACCAGGCCGGTTGCCATCGCCGTCCAGGACACAATCACCAGCACCACCGGCGTCAGGATAAACGGCACCACCAGGTACGGGTTCATCACCAGCGGAATGCCAAACACCATCGGCTCGCTGATGTTAAACAGGCTGCCCGGCGCGGCAATTTTACCCAGCTGCTTCATCTGCACGCTGCGGCTGCGGATCAGCATAAAGATAACCAGACCTAACAGCGCGCCGGTACCGCCTGGGGCAATCCACAGGTCGTAGAACTGCTGGGTAATGATGTGCGGAATAGGCAGGCCATTCTGGAACGCCGCCAGGTTTTCGGACATGTTCGTCAGCCAGACCGGGCGGATAAACACCAGCACGATGGTGTCGCCGTGCAGGCCCAGCGTCCACAGAATGCCAATCAGGATCACCGAAACAATCATCCCCGGTAGTGAGCCGCCGATATGGCTCATTGGGATGCCCACCAGGTCAGTAATCATGGTGTTGATGTCGCCAAACGGCGTGGCTTCCACCAGCAGACGCAGCGCCAGCACTACCGCCAGCACGCAGAAGCCCGGCACCAGCGCGAGGAACGACTTTGCCACCGCCGGGGGGACGCCTTCCGGCATGCGAATAACCAGATTACGGTTGCTGATAAAGCGGTAAATCTCGGTCGAAAGCAACGCAATCAGAATCGCAACGAACAGTCCCTGGCTGCCGATTTGTCCCATCGGCAGCACGCCTTTCACAAACTCGGCAGGCCCACCGGACGGCGGTGTAAACATAATGTTCTGCGGAATCGTCATAATAAAGGCCACCAGCGACACAGCCCCAGAGGTAAGCGGATCGAGGGTGCGGTATTTCTCGGCCAGGCGATAGGCGATGCCGAAGCTGGAGATAATCGCCATGATGTCATAGGTCGCTTTGACCGGATAAAGCAGCTTGCTTTGCCACGTTGCGCCGAATAAATCGGTCATTAGCTGGGGGTAACCCGGCACCGGCAGATAGGCGAAAATCAGGAAGAATGAGCCAATCAGCATGAATGGCATATTCAGGATGATCCCGTCACGGACGGAGAGCACGTGCTTTTGCCCGGCGATTTTCAGCGCGACGGGCAGCACATATTTTTCAAGAAACGATTTCTTTGCGGACACGGTTACCCCTGTCCCGGCGCATGGCCGGGCATTATTGTTATTGGTTTCTGTAATGGGATGGGCGGCATAGCTACGCCCACCGGTAATCGGCGCTATTTAAACTGCGGCAGCCACGCCTTGTTACTCTCAAGCACTTCGTCGAGCAGCGCCTGAGCAATATTCACGTCGGCCACCAGCGGGTTCGCTATCAGCGCCAGGAGCGCCTGCTGCTTATCGCCGTGAACCGCCGCCTCAATCGTCAGGCGTTCAAAATCTTTCACCTGCTGCGTCAGGCCGTTCATCAGGGGAGGAAGTTTGCCGAACGCCAGCGGGTGGGCGCCCAGCGCATCTATCACGCAGTTGGTTTCGATAACTGCATCGTCCGGTAGCCCCTGGATGGCGCCGTTGTTAGCGGTATTCACCACCATCTGCTTGCCGAGGTTGTTGTGCAGGGCGTCAATAAGCTCAAGAGCGACTTCAGAATAGAATGAGCCGCCGCGCTGGCTGAGCTGCTCCGGCTTTTTGTCGAGCTGTGGGTTGGCGTACAGCTCAAACAGTTCGGCCTCCACTTTCATTACCTGCTCGGCGCGGGTGCCTTTTCCGTTCGCGGCGTCGGCCAGCTCATCCTTCAGCATGGTGCGGGTTTGCCAGAAGTAACGATGATACGGGCAAGGAATCGCTTTCAGGGCGCGCAGCAGGGCAGGCGGCCACGGAATCGCTTTGATGTTGTTCATTGAAAGCTGCTCGCCGTCGCATAGCATTTCAATCACCTCGGCGGTCGCGTCACGGCCATCGGCAATCACCTCATGTACCCAGACCATATGGTTGAGTCCGGCAAAGCGCAGCGTGACTTTGTCGTAAGGCAGTTTGAGCATGTCGGCGATGGTGTGGTGCATGGTCACCGGCACGTTGCACAAACCAACGATGTTGGCGGCACTGTAGCGGGACACGGCCTCGGTGACGATGCCTGCCGGGTTGGTGAAGTTAATAATCCACGCATTCGGCGCGAGGCGTTCGACGCGCCTCGCAATATCAAGCATCACCGGAATGGTACGCAACGCCTTGGCAAAACCGCCGACGCCGGTTGTCTCCTGGCCCAGCAGCTCATGGCTGAGGCCGAGGCGTTCATCGGCAGCACGAGCGGGTAGCTGCCCAACGCGAAGCTGGGTCAGCACAAAGCTGGAGCCCGCAATCGCCGCGTCAGGATCGTAATGCACCGACACCTTGACCTGCTCCAGGCCTTTGCTGTCGAACATGCGGCGGGCCAGCGCGGCGATAATCTCAACCTTCTGGCGGCCGGCTTCCACGTCCACCAGCGCCAGCTCCGTCATCGGCAGGGCGGTATGGCGCAGAATCAGGCCTTCAATCAGTTCCGGGGTATAGCTGCTGCCCCCGCCCACAACGGTAATTTTCATCGTTTTCTCCCGCGTATCAGGCCATCAGGGTAAGAGCTTTATCCAGCACGCGGTCGCCGCGCATGGTGCCGTAATCCATCATGTCGATAACCGCCACCGGCTTACCCGACGGGGCAGAAAGCTCGGCCAGACGGGCCAGCTCAAACTGCACCTGAGGGCCAAGCAGCACCACGTCGGCGCTCTGGAGATGGCTTTCAATTTCTGCGACGGAGACGGCGTCAATCTGCACGTCCAGCGCGCGCTTTGTGGCCTCGGCACGCATCTTTTGCACCAGCATGCTGGTGGACATTCCCGCGGCGCAACACAACATGATCTTCTTCATTACCTTTATCCTTCAAATTGAAAACGTGTTTCAAACAACAGCGCGTTTATTCAGCATGTATGAAAATTATTTTCATGACCGTGATCTGCGTTGGATTATTGGTTTCCCGAATATTAAAGGGGGTTCAGGAGGCTGTCGGGCTGCTGTAGCGAAAGTGAGAGGCATGACGGCAATGGTAATTGAAAAATAATTTCAAGGCATTATGATGGTTTATTCGCCCGTGACGCAGACGCAAGGAATCTTTCAGCGATGGATATTGTTTATCACCTGGTCCATGGGTTAGCGGACTCTTCTCCGCAGGAGACCCGGCTGGCACGCTTTTTTCTTGAGAATTTTTTCCAGCTACCGGATGCGACGATGGAGCAGCTGGCCGCCCGTGCGGGCGTGAGCCAGGCGACCTTGCAGCAGTTTGCCCGCACCATAGGCTGCAGCGACATGAATGATTTCCTCGGTCAGGTTCGCCACCAGCGGCACGACAGCCGGGTACAGGAAGCGTTAGCCGCGCCGTCTCAGGTACTGGGGGATGCGGCATGGGTAGATAACGAGACGCTGCAATTTCTGGCCAGTCGTGGCGGCGTGGCTAAAGACGTGCTGGCGCGTTTTTCTCACTCCATCGGGCGGGATACGGACGGCGATATTATCAGCCGCATTCGGCAGAAGCTGGCGGAGTTCAGCCAGCAGGAGTCCAGGGTAGCGCAGGCTATTCTGCACGATCCCGGTTTTGCCTCCTCGGCCACCATTGACCAGCTGGCGCAGGCGGCGGGCGTGAGTCCGGCGACGATCACCCGTTTTGCCAGAGCCGCCGGCTGCGATGATATTCGTGATTTACGCATGAAGCTGGCGCAGGCCAGTACCGCCATACCGGGCAGCGAGCTGTCTGCTGCCTGGCAGCAGCGTTTGGGCAGCATCCAGCAGTCGCTGAGTCAGCAGCTGGAAACGTTGCCTGAGGCGAGCGTCACCCGTGCCGTGGCGCTGCTCAGGCGAGCCAATGCGATTCATATTTTTAGCGCCGGTGCGGCGGACACGCCTTTTGCCAGCCTGCTGCAGTATCGCTTACTGACGCTGGGGCAGCCCGCCAGCGTCTGCTATGACCCGGCGCTGATGAGCTTCACCGCCTCGATGCTGAATGCGGGGCAGGCGATGATTGTCTTCGCCAGCTCAACGCCGGACAGCGCGCTGCTTGCGGCGGTGCAGCAGGCCAGGCGGCAGGGCGCGGCGATAATCATGGTGACCAAAGATCCCACCAGCGCGGCGCAGGCCGGAGACGTCTGGCTTTCTCCCGGAGAGGGGCAATATGGTGCGTTATTGATTATCGACCTGCTGTGCGATGGCGTCGTCGCCGCAGGAGATGAGCGGCAGATCTGAGTTTTTGCATCAAAGCAGCTTTACCCCCACAGGAAGTGTCGTTTTTTGCTATACCTGAAAGGCTTACACCAACTAACAGGAACAAACGATGCGTACCACAACGTATTTTAAAGTGGCTTGTCTGGCAGGTTTATTAGCGCTGGCGGGGTGTGCTTCAAAAACCACCTCACCGGAAAAATACTCTGGATTTCTAAAAGATTACTCCGGTCTGCAGGAAACAAAATCGGCGACCGGCAAAACCGTTATGCGCTGGGTTGACCCGAACTTTAAACCCAGCAACTACGACAGCCTGGTGTATAACCCGGTAGTTTATTATCCGACGCCTAAACCGACGACTCAGATTGGCCAGCAAACGCTGGATGGCCTGCTGGCCTATACCAACACCAAGCTGAAGGCCGCTGCACAACAGCGCAAGCCTTTGGTGACGACGCCTGGCCCACGCAGTTTAATTTTCCGTGGGGCGATTACCGGCGTGGACAGCAGTAAAGAAGGCCTGCAGTACTACGAGGTGATCCCGATTGCGATGGTGGTGGCGGGCACGCAAATGGCCACCGGCCACCGCACCATGAATACCGATCTCTACTTCGAAGGCGAGCTGATTGACGCGTCCACCAATAAACCCGTTTTGCGCGTGGTGCGTAAGGGGGAGGGGAAAACGCTGAGCAATGAGAATGCTAAAGTCACCGTTGATACCCTGAAACAGGTGGTGGATGATTTAGCCACCGACGCCACGATGTTTGACGTGCCGAATAAATAACGCCGGTCATGCAGGCAAAAACCGCAGCCCTGAAAAAGCTGCGGTTTTTTATTACGCCAGTTTTCTACGCCACGGCAGCCACTGCTCGGGTTTCGCAAACATCACCAGGTTGCCCAGCAGAATCATCACCAGCCCCAGCACCGCATTCGCGTGCCAGACGTAGCCTTCGTAAACCGTCGACAGCGTCAGCGCAACAAGCGGGAAGAGCAGCGTGCTGTAGGCAGCCTGGCTTGCGCCGATACGGCCAACCAGCGTGAAATAGGCGCCAAAAGCAATCACCGAGCCAAAGATCGCAAGGTAAAGCAGCGAACCGATGTAGCGCGCGGTGAAGTCAGGCATAAACGACTCGCCGCTCGCCAGCGCCACCACGCCCATAATCGCGGTGCCGTAGAACATCGCATAGGTATTGGTCGACAGCGTTTCCAGGCCCCGGCTTTGGTGACGGGCGCTGATCATATTCCCCAAAGAGAAGCCAAACGTGCCGAGTGCGCTGAGGCCGATGCCGATGAGCAGCGAAGGTGCCATTTGGGTCGCAACCAGATCGTGCCAGAACAGAGCGACGATCCCGGCAATCCCGAGCGCCGCAGCGGGCAATACGCGCGGAGAAGGCTTCTTGCGGAAGAACAGCAGGTTGTTGAAGGCGTTAAACAAGACCGCCATCGAGAAAATCACCGACTCCAGCCCGGAGCTGATATACGCGGCGGCGTGATAGAAGCAGAAGAAGTTGAAACCGAACACACACGCGCCCTGCAGCACGCAAAACAGGTGGTCTTTGAGCCCGATGCGCTTCAGGCGACCCAGCGCCAGAAGGGCAACCAGCATCACCACCGCCGCCACGGCAAAGCGCCAGAAGATAGACACAGGAACCGAAACTACTCCCTGTTGCATATAAATGGCAATCCACGTAGTCCCCCAAATCACGACCACCAGAATATAAAGCAAAGCGTTCATTGTTGTTCTCATCAGCCAAAATCAGACCACGAGTATCCGTTTTTGCTTTGCTTTCGGCTTTCATCCGGGGGGAAGACTTACATATTCTTGCGGTTTTTTTTCACCGTGACGCTGGCGACGGCCGAACGCAGTCCTTACACTAGCCAGTATGTTCCAGAAGCCAACTTCCCCTATGACCACGCCATATCACGCCTTTGAAAACCTGCAGCAGCACAAAGCCCGCCTGAACGGCAGCGTTCAGCTTGGCTCAGGGGTTCAGCTCGCCGCCTGGTCAAACGGTAACGACTGTATTACCCAGCGTTGCGATCACCACACGCTCAGCCTTTACGTTACCGAAGGGTACGAAACCTACCAAAAAACGGCTTCAGGCTGGCGCAACGGCGGCGGCCCGGATCGCTTCTGTATCATGCCGGAAGACAGTGAATCGACGTGGGACGTGCGGGATGACTTCTCGTTTGTGCATCTGTACTGCACCGACGAACACCTCAAAGAGATTGCCGCGCAGATTTGGGATCGCAGCCCGGCGGCAATCAATCTCGATGAAAAAACTTTTGCCGATGATGCGCGGATCACCCAGCTTTATCGCCATTTCTTGCTTAGCAGCGACTGGCAGCAGCGGGCGAATCACCTGACGCTAAGCACGGCTTCCACGCTGCTGCTGACGCACCTGGTGCAGCATTACAGCAGCGTGCAGTGGAAGCTGCCGACGGTGCGCGGCGGGCTTGCGCCTGCGGTGCTGCGAAACGTGCAGGCATACATCGAACAGAACCTCAGCGAAGCGCTGACGCTCAGCGAGCTTGCCCGGCTGGCAGATCTCAGCGAGTACCACTTTGCACGCATGTTCAAGCAGTCGACCGGCCAGGCGCCGCATCAGTACGTTATGCAGCGCAGAATGGCGAAGGCAGAAACGCTGGTACGCCAGGGGCGGTTACCGTTAACGGATATCGCCATGGCCTGCGGATTTAGCTCGCCCAGCCATTTCAGCAACCGCTTCAAAAGCGTCTTTGGCGCCACGCCGTCGCAGCTACGCGCGCTTAAGGCGTGAAAACGCGGTATAGCAAATCCCTCCGGCAATCACGCCCCAAAACGCAGAGCTGACGCCCAGCAGATTCACCCCCGAGGCAGTAACCAGGAACGTGACGATAGCCGCGTCCCTGTCCCGCTCGTGATTCAGCGCCTGGTGCAGGCTGCCGGCAATCGTGCCCAGCAGGGCCAGCCCGGCAAGGGTGTGGATCCAGGCCAGCGGCAGGGCGGTCAGCAGCGTTGAAATCGACCCGCCGAAAACGCCGGCAATCAAATAAAACACGCCCGCAGCGGCGGCAGCAAGCCAGCGCTTGTCCTTATCCGGGTGGGCTTCTGCCCCCTGGCAAATGGCGGCGGTAATGGCGGCGATACAAACCGAAAACACGCCGAACGGCGCCAGCAGCAGGGCAATCAACGCCGTCACGACAATCAGCGGTGAAACCGGCACTTTATAGCCGGAGGCCGCCAGCGTGGCGATGCCGGGGGCATTTTGTGACGCCATCGTTACCAGGAAAAAAGGCACGCCGATGCCCAACAGGCTGGCCACGCTCAACGACGGGGAAGTGAACTCGGGGACCGCCACAGAAACCGGAACGCTCCCCGTGTGAAGCTCGCCGGTGACGAGGCAAATCAGCAGGCCGATCAGCATGGCGACGACGACGGCATAGCGCGGGGCAAAGACCTTCGCCAGCAGCCAGCCAAGCAGCATGCTCCCGCTCAGCAAAAAGTGACCCTGTAACGAGGTGAAAGTATCCAGGCCAAACCTGAGCAGAACCCCGGCCAGCATGGCGGCGGAGAGCGTAGGGGGGATCAGGCGCATCAGCCTGGCAAACAGCCCGGTCACGCCGCAAATCAGGATCAGCAGCGAAGCAAAAATAAAAATGCCAATGGCTTCACTCAGGCTGTGCCCCGGCAGGCTGGTGGCCAGCAGCGCGGCTCCCGGCGTTGACCAGGCCGTCAGGATCGGTGCGCGATACCACAGCGTCAGTCCCAGCGTGCTGATGCCCATCGCAATGCCCAGCATCGTCAGCCAGCCGGCTATTTGGTGGGACGTGGCCCCGGCGGCATCTGCAGCCTGCCAGATAATGGCGGCGGAGCTGGCATAGCCGACCAGCACGGCAACAAAACCGGCCAGAACGGTGGGAAACGGCAGCAAAGAAAGGCGCATAATAAACTCGTTGTGCGTTATAACGTCCGGGGAATATAGCATCGTGCGTTATAGCGCACAAGGCGCTATACTTCGCCGTCAACAGGAGGAAGAAAATGGACATTGCGCTACATCTGGCGAACACCCTGAAAAGCCTGCGCCAGGCCAGAGGCTGGAGCCTGACATTTGCGGCGGAGCAGACCGGCGTGTCGAAGGCCATGCTCGGGCAAATCGAACGCAACGAGTCCAGCCCGACGGTGGCGACCTTGTGGAAAATTGCCACCGGCTTTAACGTGCCGTTTTCGGTGTTTCTGGAAGCCGGCGTTGAACCCGTACGTCCGGTCTTCGACCCGCAGCACAGCGAAATGGTGGTGGTGCCGCTGTTTCCTTACGATCCGCAGCTGCGTTTTGACCATTTTTCTATTCGCCTGGCATCCGGCGCGCTGAGCGAATCTTCGGCGCACGACGCGGGCGTGATTGAGCATGTGGTGGTGATAAGCGGTACGCTGGAGATGAATGTCGACGGCGAATGGCAGATTTTGACGGCCGGAGAAGGCCTGAAATTCCACGGCGATCGCCCCCACGCCTACCGCAATTCAGGCGCCGATGAGACGCATTTTCACTCGCTGATCCACTATCCCGCGACGACCGCATAATCCCCCTGTTTTTGCGCGGGGGAAGTGACTACAATAGCCGCCTTTCGCCCATTACAGAACTCGACAAACTATGCGCCTGCACGCGAATCAACTTGAATTACTCAGCCCTGCCCGTGATACCGCCATCGCCCGCGAAGCCATTCTCCATGGCGCGGATGCGGTCTACATCGGCGGGCCTGGTTTTGGCGCTCGCCATAACGCCGGCAACAGCCTGCAAGACCTGGCCGAGCTGGTGCCGTTTGCCCATCGCTATGGGGCGAAGATTTTCGTCACGCTGAACACCATCCTGCACGACGACGAGCTGGAGCCCGCGCGCTCGATGATTATCGACCTGTACGAAGCCGGTATTGACGCGCTTATCGTGCAGGATATGGGCGTGCTGGAAATGGACCTGCCGCCGATTGAGCTGCACGCCAGCACCCAGTGCGACATTCGTAGTGCGGAAAAAGCGAAGTTTCTGTCAGACGCGGGCTTCTCGCAAATCGTGCTGGCGCGCGAGCTGAACCTGCAGCAAATTGCCGCTATTCATCAGAACGTTGACGCGACGATCGAGTTCTTTATTCACGGCGCGCTGTGCGTGGCGTACTCCGGGCAGTGCAACATTTCCCACGCGCATACCGGGCGCAGCGCCAACCGGGGCGACTGCTCGCAGGCCTGCCGCCTGCCTTACACCCTGAAAGACGACCAGGGGCGCGTAGTGGCTTATGAAAAACACCTGCTGTCGATGAAAGACAACGACCAGAGCGCCAACCTGGCGGCGCTGGTGGACGCGGGCGTGCGTTCCTTCAAAATTGAAGGGCGCTACAAAGACATGAGCTATGTAAAAAACATCACCGCGTATTACCGTCAACTTTTGGACGAGCTGATGGACGGGCGCAGCGATCTGACCCGCGCCTCTGCCGGCGTCACCTCGCACTACTTTATTCCGTCGCCGGACAAAACGTTCCACCGCGGCAGCACCGACTACTTTGTTAACGAGCGTAAAATCGACATCGGCGCGTTTGACTCGCCGAAATTCGTGGGCCTGCCGGTGGGTGAGGTGCTGAAAGTGAGCAAAGACCATCTGGACGTTACCACCACTAACACGTTGACCAACGGCGACGGCCTGAACGTGCTGATCAAGCGTGAAATCGTCGGTTTTCGCGCCAATACGGTAGAAAAAACCGGGAAAAATCAGTATCGCGTCTGGCCAAATGAAATGCCGGAAACGCTGAAAAATGTACGTCCGAACCATCCGCTTAACCGTAATCTGGACCACAACTGGCAGCAGGCGCTGCTGAAGACCTCCAGCGAACGCCGCGTGGCGGTGGATATCGAGCTGAGCGGCAGTCAGCAGCAGCTGGTGATGACCGCGACCAGCGAAGAGGGCGTCAGCGTCAGCCAAACGCTTACGGGCCAGTTTGACGTGGCGAATAACCCGCAGAAAGCCTTCGACAGCCTGCGTGACGGTCTGACCAAGCTGGGCCAGACCATGTATTCCGCCCGTAAGGTGAACATTCTGCTGGAAGAGGCGCTGTTCGTGCCTAACGCCCAGCTTAACCAGCTGCGCCGTGACGCCATCGAGGCGCTGACCGAAGCGCGTCTGCAAAGCTATCAGCGCGGCAGCCGTAAAGCGGTCAGCGTGCCACCGCCGGTCTACCCGGACAGCCATTTAAGCTTCCTGGCGAACGTTTACAACCATAAGGCGCGTGAGTTCTATCATCGCTATGGCGTGCAGCTGATTGATGCCGCTTATGAAGCACATGAAGAGAAGGGTGACGTACCGGTGATGATCACCAAGCACTGCCTGCGGTTTGCGTTTAACCTCTGCCCGAAACAGGCGAAGGGCAACATTAAGAGCTGGAAGGCTACCCCGATGCAGCTGGTACACGGCGATGAAGTGTTGACCCTGAAGTTCGACTGCCGCCCGTGCGAAATGCACGTCGTCGGCAAGATGAAGAACCATATTCTGAAGATGCCGCTGCCGGGCAGCGTGGTGGCGTCCATCAGCCCGGATGAGCTGATGAAAACGTTACCGGGTAAATCGAAGCGTTAATTGCATCGTTGATTATTAAAAACCGTCTATTTCTCAGGCGGTTTTTTTTTAATCAACCGTAAGGGCGCTAAATATAAATTGTCACACACGGAATTATTCCATGATTAAACAATGAGGCAATAATCGTGATTTTTAGGTGACAATTTTCCTCTTTCTAAGAACGCTTTCCAGCTAGCAATGCTTAACTTCACGATTTTTCGTTATATCCCACTTTCTTAATACTGTTCTAAGATTTCTTTGTTAAATTCTTTTCATTGATTAGTCGTTTAGCAAAGCAGGCCGTACTTCCTGAATGTTGTACTTTTATTTAATTAGCCTGATTCATTATCCCGTCAGCTTTTGGCGTTCAGAGATTTAATAAGGAATCCACGTAATGAGTGATTTTCTGCCTTTTTCACGTCCAGCGTTAGGTGCGGAAGAAATTGCAGCGGTAACGGAAGTCATGCAATCCGGCTGGATAACCACCGGGCCGAAAAACCAGGCGCTTGAGAAGGCATTTTGCGAGTTAACGGGCAATAAACATGCGATTGCAGTAAGTTCCGCGACGGGCGGGATGCACGTAACCCTGATGGCCCTTGGGCTGCAGGCCGGTGACGAGGTTATCACACCCTCACTGACGTGGGTTTCCACGCTGAACATGATTGTTCTGCTGGGCGCAGAGCCGGTGATGATTGACGTCGATCGCGACACGCTGATGGTCACGCCAGAAGCCATTGAGGCGGCAATTACTCCTCGCACCAAAGCGATTATTCCCGTGCACTACGCGGGCGCGCCTGCCGACATCGACGCTATCCGCGCGATTGGCGAACGCCACGGTATTCCGGTGATTGAAGATGCTGCCCACGCGGCCGGCACGGAATACAAAGGCAAGCACGTAGGTTCTCAGGGAACCGCTATCTTCTCTTTCCACGCCATCAAGAACATGACCTGCGCCGAAGGCGGCCTGATCGTCACCGACGACGACCAGTTGGCAAACCGCATTCGTAGCCTGAAATTCCACGGTCTGGGCGTCGACGCCTTTGACCGCCAGACCCACGGCCGCGCGCCGCAGGCGGAGGTGATTTCTCCGGGGTTCAAATACAACCTCGCGGACATCAACGCGGCTATCGCGCTGGTGCAGCTGGGCAAACTTGAACAGATCAATATCCGTCGCCAGGAAATTGCCGAACGCTATCTCAAAGAGCTGGCCGATACGCCATTCCTGCCGCTTTCCGTTCCAGAATGGCAGCACCGCCACGCCTGGCACCTGTTTATCATCCGCGTAGACGAAGCCACCTGCGGCATTTCCCGCAGCGGCCTGATGGAAGCCCTGAAAGAGCGCGGCATCGGCACCGGCCTGCATTTCCGCGCGGCCCACACTCAGAAATATTACCGTGAACGCTATCCGCAGCTTCAGCTGCCGAACAGCGACTGGAACAGCGAGCGCATTTGCTCGATCCCGCTGTTCCCTACCATGACCGACGATGACACTTCCCGAGTCATTACCGCCTTACGTGAAATAGCAGGACTCTAAGATGACGACCCCGGAAACCATCAAAAAAGTATCCGTTGTGATCCCGGTGTACAACGAACAGGACAGCCTGCCTGAGCTGCTTCGTCGTACCACGGAAGCTTGCCAAAAGCTGAACCGCGATTACGAAATCCTCCTTATCGATGACGGCAGCAGCGACGACTCCGCCGCTATGCTGACCCGCGCGGCAGAAGAGCCCGGTAGCCACATCGTCGCGGTGCTATTGAACCGTAACTATGGCCAGCACTCGGCGATTATGGCCGGCTTTAGCCACGTCACCGGCGACCTGATTGTCACCCTGGATGCCGACCTGCAAAACCCGCCGGAAGAAATTCCGCGGCTGGTTGAGAAAGCCGACGAAGGCTATGACGTGGTAGGCACCGTGCGCCAGAACCGCCAGGACAGCTGGTTCCGCAAACGCGCCTCGAAGATGATCAACCACCTGATCCAGCGTACCACCGGCAAAGCGATGGGTGACTACGGCTGTATGCTGCGCGCCTACCGCCGCCACATCATCGACGCGATGCTGCACTGTCACGAACGCAGCACCTTTATCCCGATCCTGGCAAACACCTTTGCCCGTCGCGCGGTGGAGATCCCGGTGCACCACGACGAGCGCCAGTTTGGCGACTCGAAGTACAGCTTTATGCGCCTCATCAACCTGATGTATGACCTGATCACCTGCCTGACCACCACGCCGCTGCGTTTGCTGAGCGTTGTGGGCAGCATTATCGCGCTGTCTGGCTTCGCGCTGGCCGTGCTGCTGGTGGTGTTACGTCTGGCTCTTGGCCCACAGTGGGCGGCGGATGGGGTGTTCATGCTCTTCGCCGTGCTCTTCACCTTTATTGGCGCCCAGTTTATCGGTATGGGGCTGCTGGGTGAGTACATTGGCCGTATCTATAACGACGTGCGGGCTCGCCCTCGTTACTTTATTCAACGCGTAGTTAGCAGTGAAACCGCTTTATCTTCAGAGGAAAATCAATAATGAAAGCAGTTGTTTTCGCCTATCACGATATGGGCTGTGTGGGTGTTCGTGCCCTGGTTGAAGCAGGCTATGACATTGCAGCAATTTATACTCACCCGGATAACGCGGCTGAGAATAACTTCTTTGGTTCTGTGGCCCGCACGGCGGCAGAATTCGGTATTCCGGTCTTTGCTCCTGAAGATGTGAACCACCCGCTGTGGGTTGACCGCATTAAAGACGCTCAGCCTGACGTGATTTTCTCCTTCTACTACCGCAATCTGCTGAGCGAAGAAGTCCTGAACTGCGCTTCCGTAGGCGCGTTTAACCTGCACGGATCTCTGCTGCCGAAATTCCGCGGCCGCGCACCGCTGAACTGGGTGCTGGTGAAAGGTGAAACCGAAACCGGCGTAACCCTGCACCGCATGGTGAAACGCGCAGACGCCGGCGACATCGTTGCCCAGGAACGCGTGGCAATCGCCGCAGAAGATACCGCGCTGACCCTGCATCACAAACTGTGTGAAACCGCGAAATCCCTGCTGGCGAAAAGCCTGCCGGTGATCAAAACCGGTCACTTCCCGCAGGCCGCGCAGGACGAAGCTAAAGCCACCTATTTCGGCGGCCGTTCACCAAAAGATGGCGCAATCAGCTGGGAAGGCACCGCAGCAGAAGCCAACAACCTGGTGCGTGCGGTAACCGAACCGTGGCCGGGCGCGTTCAGCTACGTGGGCGGCAGCAAATTTATTATCTGGAAAAGCCGCGTGCTGGAAAGCAACAACGGCGCGAAAGCGGGCACCATTCTCTCCGTGAACCCGCTGGTTATTGCCTGCGGCACCGGCGCTCTGGAAGTGGTCACCGGCCAGGCTGAAAACGGCGTGTACATGCAGGGCTCCCAGCTTGCACAGTCCCTGGGTCTGGTCAGCGGTGCAATCCTGAACAGCAAACCTGTTTCCGCCATTAAGCGTCGTACCCGCGTGCTTATCCTCGGCGTGAACGGCTTTATCGGTAACCACCTGACCGAACGCCTGCTGCGTGATGACAACTTCGAGATCTTCGGCCTGGATATCGGTTCCGACGCTATCTCTCGCTTCATCGGTAACGAGCGTTTCCACTTCGTTGAAGGCGACATCAGCATTCACTCCGAGTGGATCGAGTACCACATTAAGAAATGTGACGTGGTGCTGCCGCTGGTGGCGATTGCTACCCCAATCGAATACACCCGTAACCCGCTGCGCGTTTTCGAACTCGACTTCGAAGAGAACCTGAAAATCATCCGCGACTGCGTGAAGTACAAAAAACGCATTATCTTCCCGTCCACCTCCGAAGTGTACGGCATGTGTACCGACGCCTCGTTTGACGAAGATAACTCCCCGCTGATCGTTGGCCCAATCAACAAACAGCGCTGGATCTACTCCGTGTCCAAGCAGCTGCTTGACCGCGTTATCTGGGCATACGGCGAAAAAGAAGGGTTGCGCTTCACGCTGTTCCGTCCGTTTAACTGGATGGGCCCGCGTCTGGACAACCTGAACGCCGCGCGTATCGGTAGCTCCCGTGCCATCACCCAGCTGATCCTTAACCTGGTAGAAGGTTCGCCGATCAAGCTTATCGACGGCGGCAAGCAGAAACGCTGCTTCACCGACATCGGCGACGGCATCGAAGCGCTGTTCCGCATTATTGAAAACAAAAACAATAACTGCGACGGACAGATAATCAACATCGGTAGCCCGGACAACGAAGCGAGCATCAAACAGCTGGCAGAAATGCTGCTGGAAAGCTTCGAGCGTCACCCGCTGCGCAGCCAGTTCCCGCCGTTTGCCGGCTTCCGTGAAGTGGAAAGCAGCGCCTACTACGGCAAAGGCTACCAGGACGTTGAGCACCGTAAGCCAAGCATCCGCAACGCGCAGCGCCTGCTGGACTGGACGCCTGAAGTGCACATGGAGAAAACCATCGACGAAACGCTGGACTTCTTCCTGAAAACCGTTGAGCTGACGGATCCCGCTTCATGAGAAAAGTCGGCCTGCGTATTGATGTCGACACCTGGCGAGGCACCCGTGAAGGGGTGCCAAACCTTCTGGAGACGCTGAGTTTACACTCGACTCAGGCAACCTTTTTCTTCAGCGTTGGGCCAGACAATATGGGGCGCCACCTGTGGCGCCTGATCAAGCCCAAATTCCTGTGGAAGATGCTGCGTTCTAACGCGGCATCGCTGTACGGCTGGGATATTCTGCTCGCAGGCACCGCGTGGCCGGGCCGCCAGATTGGCGCGGGCAACGCTGAGGTTATTGCGGCGACGGCGGACCACCATGAAGTGGGACTCCACGCCTGGGATCACCATGCCTGGCAGGCCTGGGCGGGCGTCTGGGAGCAGGACAAGCTCGAACACCAGATTCGCCTTGGGCTGGACGCGCTGCAGAAAATTGTCGGCCAGCCGGTAAGCTGTTCGGCGGTGGCCGGCTGGCGTGCTGACCAGCGCGTGGTGAAAGCGAAGTCTGCTTTCCCGTTCCGGTACAACAGCGACTGTCGCGGCACCACGCCGTTTATCCCTGTCCTGTCTGACGGCAGGGAGGCGGCGGTGCAAATCCCCGTGACGTTGCCCACCTGGGACGAAGTGATTGGGACTGAGGTCAGTAAAGAGAGCTTTAACCGCTTTATCCTGGATAAAATTCACCAGGACAGCGGCACACCGGTTTACACCATCCATGCGGAAGTCGAAGGGATGGTGATGCGAGATTCCTTTAGTGAATTGCTGGCAATGGCCGCGGCGGAGGGAATTCAGTTCTGCCCGCTCAGCGAGCTTCTGCCGGACGATTTATCCACGCTGCCGAAAGGCAAAATTGTGCGCGGGACAATTCCAGGCCGGGAAGGCTGGCTGGGTTGCCAACAACTTATAGAGTCGTAAACCGATGAAAACAGCAAAATATGGAATGGCCCTTCTGGTCTGTTTTGCCTTGCTTTACCTTGTACCGCTGGAGTTCCGCCACCTGTGGCAGCCGGATGAAACGCGTTATGCGGAAATCAGCCGTGAAATGCTGCAGTCCGGCAACTGGGTTGTTCCCCATTTCCTCGATCTGCGTTATTTCGAAAAGCCTGTCGCGGGGTATTGGATCAACAACATCAGCCAGTTTATCTTCGGGCAGAACAACTTTGCCGTGCGTTTTGGCTCCGTTTTCTCGGTGACCCTGAGCGCGCTGTTGACCGGCTGGCTGGCGTTCCGCCTGTGGCGTGACAAAACGGTCGCGGTGCTGTCGGGGGTTATCTTCCTCACCTGCCTGCTGGTCTACGGCATCGGGACTTATTCCGTTCTCGATCCGATGATCACCCTGTGGATGACGGCGGCGATGTGCAGCTTCTGGTTAGCCAGTACGGCCAAAACCACCGGCGGCAGGATTGGCGGCTATGTTCTGCTGGGCCTGGCCTGCGGCATGGGCGTGATGACCAAAGGCTTCCTGGCGCTGGCGGTGCCGGTGATTGGAGTCCTGCCGTGGGTGATTGCCCAGAAACGCTGGAAAGAAGTTCTGCTGTTCGGGCCGATTGCGGTGCTGAGCGCGGTGCTGATCACGCTGCCCTGGGCCGTGGCGATCGCTAAAGCGGAACCTGACTTCTGGCACTATTTCTTCTGGGTAGAGCATATTCAGCGCTTCGCCGAGAAAGACGCGCAGCATAAAGCCCCATTCTGGTATTACATTCCGTTCCTGATTGCCGGCAGCCTGCCGTGGCTGGCGCTGTTGCCCGGCGCGCTGAAAAGCGGCTGGAAAGGCCGTGCTGAGCAGGGCGGAGCCTTTTACCTGCTGGGCTGGATAGTGATGCCATTCTTGTTCTTCAGCATCGCGAAGGGCAAGCTGCCCACCTATATTCTGCCGTGCTTTGCGCCGCTGGCTATCCTGATGGCGCGTCATGCGGTTGAGCTGGCGAAAAGCGGGTCTGCCGTTTTGCGCGTCAACGGCTGGATAAACCTGGCGTTCGGTTCGGCCTGTGTGATTACCGTGGCCTTCTTCCTCGCGCCGTGGGGGCTGGCAAGACATCCGGTTTATGCCGCCAATGAAAGCCTCAAAGTCGTTCTGGCGTGCCTGGCGTTTGCGGTCTGGGGGCTGTTTGGCCTTCTGACCCTGAGCCAGACGGCGAAGCGCTGGTACTGGGCGGCACTGTGCCCGCTGGGTCTGGCGCTGCTGGTCGGCGTGGTGATCCCATCGAAGGTGGAGAACTCCAAGCAGCCGCAGGCGTTTATTCACGCAATGCGTCCGCAGCTGGAAGACAGCCGCTACATCTTCACCAACAACGTAGGCATCGCCGCCGGGGTTGCGTGGGAGATGAAGCGCAGCGATATCAACCTCTATAGTCAGGCGGGCGAACTGCGTTACGGTCTCGACTATCCGGATGTAAAAGATCGCTACGTCGGCTCTGAGCAGTTCGAGTCCTGGCTGGCGGAACACCGCAAGCAGGGCAAAGTCTCGCTGCTGCTGTTGGTATCCAATAACAGCGATCTTAATGACCTGAAACTTCCGACGCCAGATCATCGGGCAAACAGCGGACGCTTTGTTCTGTTTGAGTACGACGCTCAGCCATGAATATTGCGCTGATTATTCTGGCCAGCCTGCTTAGCTGCGGCGGGCAGCTGTGCCAGAAGCAAGCGGCACAGGGGGCGGGGCGCCGCCACCTGATGCTGTGGCTCGGGCTTAGCATCTTGCTGCTGGGGCTGGGCATGCTCGTCTGGCTGCTGGTGCTCCAGCACGTCGAAGTGAGCATTGCTTACCCGATGCTCAGCCTGAACTTTATCTTTATCACCCTTGCCGCGCGGTGGATCTGGAAAGAGAGAATTTCCGCTCACCACTGGCTGGGGGTGATTTTGATTATCCTGGGCATCATCGCGCTGGGAGGGCACGCCTGATGGGGTATATCTGGGCGTTAATGAGCGTATTACTGGTGAGCGGGGCACAGCTCAGCATGAAATGGGCGATGATTCAGTTCCCGCCCGCTTCGCTGAGCCTGGCGTTTGCTATGTCGGTGCTGTTTGGCGGCTACGGACTGCTGGCGCTGATTTGCGGCCTGGCCGCCTATGCGTTCTCCATGGGCTGCTGGTATATGGCGCTGAAGCGTATTCCGCTCAGCAAGGCTTATCCGCTTTTAAGCCTGAGCTACGTGCTGGTGTGGTTTGCAGCCATTAATCTGCCGTGGCTCAACGAAGAGTTTAGTCCGGAAAAGCTTATCGGCGTGGCGGCTATTTTTGTCGGCCTGGTGCTGATTTGCCTGCCCCATAAGCTAAGCCACAAAAAGGAAAAGTAATGCGCTAATTGTTCAGGCAAACTGACGGCAACCTGATGAAAACTGGATGCGAAGTATGGACCCACATATCATTGAAGTTCCGTTAGAAAAGTCATACCGCCTGATCAATCACGGCCCAACGGTGCTGGTGTCTGCCCATCACAATGGCGTAGACGACGTGATGACCGCCGCCTGGGCCTGTGCGCTGGATTTTACCCCCTCAAAACTGATGGTGGTGCTGGATAAAATCACCGCCACCCGCGCGCTTATCGAAGAGAGCGGCACCTTTGTTATCCAGGTGCCCTGCGCCGCCCAGCTCAAAATGACCCATTTTCTGGGTACCCACAGCCTGAAAGAGATGCCCGACAAGCTCGAGCAGTCCGGCGTGGAGCTGTTCCGCGCGCCGGGGCACAGCGTGCCGCTTGTCGCAGGTTGCACGGCCTGGATGGTCTGCAAGCTCATTCCTGAACCCCACAACCACCAGGCGCACGATCTGTTTATCGGCGAGATTATTGGCGCATGGGCGGACAACCGCGTTTTCCAGAACGGCCACTGGTCGTTTGAAACTTCGGCCCCTGAATTGCGCAGCCTGCATTACATTGCCGGCGGTCAGTTCTACGCCATCGGCGAGTCGCTGGTGGTGCCGGACGTGGAGGCGTAATGAAAAAGATTGAATTACCCGCCGAGGATTACCGCAAGCTGAGCGACTTCATCACCGACTGGCTGGCCGACAAACACGACCTGCAAATTGGCCAGTTCGAATCCGAGTTTTTCCTCGATGAGCTGGTCAAAAGAATGGCGCCAGCCCTCTACAATAAAGGGCTGGACGATGCTCTGGCGGTGACACAGGGCAATATGCTGACGCTGGAAGAGCTGATCGATTTAGAGAAGGTTATGGACTAAATTCCTCGTCGTTTAGCCAGGCATGAATCGCCTGGTTAAACTCTTCCACAGCGCTGGAACACTTCAGCCACAAATCCTCGATTTCGACCTCATCGGCGACGGCTTCACGGCAGGCGGCCTCCAGGTTACGGCAGGCGCTTTCCGCCCGCTCTGCCCCGCATATTTGTACTGCCCCGGAGATGCGGTGCACGCAGGAGGCGAGTTCAGGCCAATCCTGCAGGCTAAACAGATCTTCTGCCAGGCGTAAGTCCTCCTCGTTGCTTTGCAGCGTCAGCCTGAGCAGTTCACCGAGCATGCTGCCGTCATGGCTGCTCATCGCCTTAAGCTTCTCGATGTTCACCAGCTTATCAAGGCCTGCGGGCTCCGCCAGGGCTGCCTGTTTGCTTTTCATCACGCTGGTTAAAATCGCTTCCAGCTGGGGCAGCTGTAACGGCTTAAACAGGCAATCGTCCATGCCCGCCATCTTGCAGCGGGTGCGCTCTTCTGGCCAGGCATTGGCGGTCAGCCCAAGGATAATCACCGGCTCGGATTGATGCTGGCGGATGAGCCGCGTCAGTGCCGGTCCGTCCATCCCCGGCATGCTGCAGTCGGTTATCACCACATCGAAGGCGTTATCGTGCCATAGCGCCCAGGCCTCTTCGCCGTCACGGGCTTCCGTAACTTTGTGGCCCAGGTGAACCAGCTGGCTACGCAGCAGCAGCCGGTTGGCCGGGTGGTCATCCACCGCCAGAATACTCAGGGGATAATGCTGTACCGCCTGCGGCTGGTTTTTCTGAACCACCTGTTCCGGCCGACGCTGGCTTTGTGCCACCGGTACGGTAAAGCTGACTTCGGTGCCGTGGCCCGGCAGGCTTTTCATCATAATGTTGCCCCCCATCATCTCTACAAGCTGGGCACAAATAGCCAGCCCAAGCCCTGAGCCGCTTTGCCCTCGGCCATTTTTTGCCTGCACCCACGGGGAGAAAATATCTTCCTGCTCCTCGGGACTAATCCCTTTGCCGGTATCCACGACGCTTATCCTCAGCAGCACGCTATCGGCAGGGGGGCTCTCCAGCGCGGTGATATCCACGTTGACACAGCCCCGCTCGGTGAACTTGATGGCGTTGCTCACCAGGTTTGAGAGTACCTGGCGAAAACGCAGCGGGTCGATATAGACCTGATAAGGCAGCGGCGGGGAAAGAATGCAGCGCAGGCGCAGGCTTTTTTGCCGGGCCAGACCTTCAAATACGCGGACTACGGGCGGCAGCAGATCGGTGGTTTTTACCCATTCAGGCGCAAGCTCAAGACGGCCGGACTCAATTCTCGCCATATCCAGGATGTCGCCGATAAGCCCCATCAGGGTACGGGCAGATTCCCAGGCGACGCGGATCGGATCTTCTTCTTCCGGCAAGCTTTCATTGGCTTTTACGGACAGCTCAAGCAGCCCAATGATGGCGCTTACCGGGGTACGAATTTCATGGCTCATCGTCGCCAGAAAAGTGCTTTTAGCCCGGTTAGCCTGTTCGGCGCGCTCTCGCTCCTCCGACAGCGCGTGGGTCAGGGTTTCATTGTATTCCAGCTGCGCCTGGAGCTTTTGTTGCGCCAGCAGGCGGGCTCTGACTTCCCTGTGCAGGTAATAGACCCAAATCAGCGAGGTGAGGATCAACACTCCGGCCACGCTGAATACCAGCCAAAACTGGGTTTTATACAGCTCCCAGGTATCCAGCCGAACGTCGGGCCGGGTTTGCCATTTATTGATGATGCTGTTGATATCCGCCGGGGAAATGTTCTCCAGCGACTTATTCAGGATGCTGAGCAGTTCAGGCTGATCGCGCGAGACGGCAAAGGCGATCCCGGCGGTCTGGCCGCCCACGTGGCCGCCAATCTTCAGGCGGTCGCGAAAATAGCGGTCAATCATATAGCTGGCGCCAAACAGGGAGTGAATGGCGATATCGGCTTTGCCGTCGTCGACCATCTGCATCGCAATGCTGGCGTTGGCGGTTTCAATAATGCGCACGTCGGGATTAAGCTGTCGCAGCTCCGGGATCAGGCTGTTTTTGCTGACGATGGCAACGCGCGTGCCGGCAGGGAGCGGGGAGGCGTAGTTTTTACCTTTGGCCTGAACCATCACAAAGGGTGAGGTGAAGTAAGCCCGGGAAAATAACAGGTTCTGATTCCGCTCCTCGCTATGGCTGACCGCGCCGATGAACATGGCTTTTTTGTCGTCAATTTGCTGCTCCATTGCGCTGACCGAATCCGCCGGGGCCGGTTCGAAATGCAGGCCGGTACGCAGCCGAATCAGCCGCAAAATATCGTCGGTGACGCCATAAAAATTGCCGTTGGCATCGATCATGGTGAAGGGCGCGTAAAAAGCGTTGACCGACACTTTCACCGAGGGGTGCCGCGCCAGCCATTTTTTTTCAGCCCCGGAGAACTCAACCTGCTTGCTGACGCGCCAGAGGTTAGCCCGCTCGCTCCACTGCTGGAGAATAACCTGATGCTGAATGCGGGGGATGGCGTCGAGCGCGCGATTAACCGCCCGCATCAGCGGTAAATCTTCGCTGCGCAGCACAAAATGGCTGCCGGTTTCCCGCTCAGGATAGACCCGCTGAAAGGCGAGAAAATGCGAGTAGTTACGCTCCAGCAGGTAAGACGTGGTCACCAGGTTGCCGATATAAAAGTCATTTTCTTCGAAGGCAACCGAGGCCATGGCCTGTTCGTCGGTAGCGAAATGGCGGAGGGTCACGCCGGGAAAATTCTGCTCTATCCAGCTGTCATCCACGTACCAGCGGGCGATGGCCAGCCGCATGCCTGGCTGGTAGCGAAAGGGGGCGCCGTTGCTGCTTTTTCGATGTACCAGCACCGGATGGTCGCTAATAAAATTGTTGGAGGGGACGAGCCTGGCGTGCTGCGGCAGCACTTTGCCAGAAGGATCGGCGACCATATCCACTTTATGCTGAGCCAGCGCGCTTAGCGCAGCGTCGCGGTCCGCAAACATCTGTACGTTGACGCGTAGCCCCAGATATTGCGCTATCAGGTGGATGTAGTCGGCGATCATCCCTTCGTAGCGGCTGTTGCCGGTGTAGAGATAAAGCGGGGGGATTTCGGGCTGCCAGACGGCAACATGCAGCTCGCGTTTATTGCCTAACCAGCGCCAGTCTTTGTCATCAAGGGTGAAGGCTTTAGGCTGATAGCTTTCACGGCTTAGAATATGCAGCCGTTCCGGCTTTGTAGCGCGGTCAGCATACGCCGGGGAAAAAATAATCAGGCCCAGAAGCAGAATCAACAGGTTGTACATCGGCTTAGTCCAGGCTGTGGCGGCGGGCAAAGTCAATCAACTCCATGGTGTTACTGACCTGCAGCTTGGTCATGAGGCGAGTTTTATAGGTGCTGACCGTCTTGTTGCTGATGTGCATTTTTTCGGAGATATCCATGACCTTGACGCCCCGGCTCAGATAGCGCAGCACCTGTAACTCGCGGTTTGACAGCCGCTTGACGGCCTCAACCTCACCGGCGGGTCTGGCGTTTTTGGTGCTGGTCTGGCGCCGTAGCGGAAAATAGCCATAACCACGCTCGACCGCGCGGACCGCATCCTGTAATTCATCCAGATTATTTCCTTTACCGACAAAGCCGTCCGCACCGCTGTTCATGCAGCGGCTTAAATAATGCTCGTCGTCGCGCCCGGTCAGCACTAATAAACGGCCAGAGAAATCATGAATTCTTAATTTCTCTATTAATTCCACACCGCTCAGTCCCGGGATGTCTAAATCCACCACGACAATTTCCGGGGTTAGTTTTTGAATTAATTTAAAAGCCTCGGAGCCGTCGCCGGATTCTGCCAGGACGTGATGACCATCTTTTTCAAGCAGCATGCGAATAGCCAGCCGCGCCATGGGATGGTCGTCTATTATCAACAGGGTCGCCATTATTTTCTCTCGGTTTTGTTTTCTCTATAAAGGCTGACATAAAACAGGCGTTTATATCAATACAAAAATAATGGATGTCGGGGTTGTTTGTTTTTCCCATTGATCGCTGGCACCTTGCCTGGTGCGGGTGGCGAGGGTTTGTGGTGATTTTGTAGTCCTGGGATGACAGAGATTGATGATTATGATGACAACGGTCTGACGCCATTCTGAATGTTTATTTCTTTAGCCGGGGTATAGTGAGTTCCACAAGGCGGGGATATACCGGAGCGTATATTCACCACAGGCTGCAAAGGATATGCGTTGGTTCATGTAAAGTGAAAATTAATTAATGGTTCGTGTGTGAATGCGACATTTATGAATGTTCACAATATGACTCGCCTTGCTAACTTAATACAGGAATGACCGATAACTCACTGCCTTTTCTTTATCGAAAAGTTTCGCATGCGTATCTTTCATAAACCCATACGGTTATGCAGGAAGGTTAATACGGTGTCCGGCGTTGAACTTCATTTATTCACAGGAATTACATTTTATGAAAAAACAATTACACGCTCTGGCATTACTTTCCGTTATCAGCGGGGCGGCAGTTTCAACGGCTAACGCGGCCGACGGCACCATTCAGTTTAACGGCGAAATTATCGATGCGGCCTGCACCGTCTCCCCTGCTAGCGCCAGCCAGACCGTTACGTTGGGGCAGGTGAGCGATAAAGCGTTCGCCGCACAGGGTGACACTGCGGGCGCAACGGCCTTCCAGATTGACCTGACCAGCTGCCCGGCAACCGTGACCAGCGCTACCGTGAAATTCGACGGCACCGCATACCAGGGCGATAACTCTGCGCTGGAACTGACCCAAGGGGCTGGCGTGGCAACCGGCGTAGGCATTCAGATCCGTAACGCGGACAACACCGTGCTGCCGCTGTTCACGCCTTCTCAGAGCATCGCTCTGGCTCAGACTGGCACCAACACGCTGAAATTTAACGCGGCCTATGTGGCTAAAGCGGCAACCGTGACCGCCGGTCCGGCAAACGCCACCGCTACCTTCAGCGTGGTTTACAACTGATTGCCTGACGCAATTACTCCAGCCGGCCAGCGGGCCGGCTTTTATTCCCTCTCTCTGGAGTCTCTATTGTGAAGACAACACTCTCTTCTCTGCTGTTAGCAGGTTTACTCGCAGGAAGCGGTCTTGCTCACGCTGGCGTTGTCGTGGGCGGCACGCGAGTTATTTACGACGGTGAGAAAAAAGAAGCGGCAATCGGTCTCGACAACCCCGATGCCTCGCCATACCTGATTCAGTCGTGGGTGGAGAACGAAGCGGGCAACAGCGATAAACGCAGCTTTATCGTCACGCCGCCGCTGTTCCGCCTCGACGCCAAACAAAAGAACACCCTGCGTATTATGCAGACCGGGGCCGGTTTGCCGGCGGACCGCGAAACGCTGTTCTGGCTGAATATTAAATCGATTCCCGCGACCGACGCGTCGGTGGCTGAAAATACCTTGCAGCTGGCTATCAACACCCGCATCAAGCTGATTTATCGCCCGGCTGCGCTGAAGGGCGAAACGCCGGACAACGCCAGCAGCCAGCTTAAATGGGCACGCCAGGGCCAGGCTCTGTCGGTCACCAACCCGACGCCTTATTACATCAACTTCCAGTCGGTCAGCTTCGATGGCCGCCCGCTTGATAAGGCCACCTACGTGGCACCACGCTCCTCGACCCGGATTGAACTGCCTGCTGACGTACGCGGCGGCCAGGTCGAATGGAAGGTCATCAGCGACTACGGCGCCGTTGGCGCAGCGCACAAAGCCTCCCTTTAAAGAATCGAATTCGCTGGAATAAAACTATGCCCTTTTTTGCTTGCTTCGGAAAAACGCGGCCAACCTGTCTGGCCACCACTATCGCACTGCTACTGGCTTCGCTGTCGGTGGAGGCAAAGGATTACTTTAATCCTGCGCTGCTCCAGCACACGGGTGACGCCGGCACCGCGCCCGATCTCTCGGCGTTTGAAAACGGCGGTCAGCTTCCGGGCAGCTACCCGGTGGATATCTACCTCAACGGCGAGCAGGTGGACAGCAGGGCGGTGACGTTTTTCCAGACCGAGGATAAAGGGCTGCAGCCGTGCCTGACCGCGGCGGAGCTGGCACAGTATGGCGTGCGGGTGGATTTATATCCCGAGCTGCAAACGCCAGGCGAAAACTGTGCTTCGCTGGCTGCGATCCCCGAAGGGAATGCTGAATTTGTTTTTAGCGCCCAACGTCTCGATCTCTCTATTCCCCAGGCAGCGGTTAGCCCGCGCATTCGCGGCTATGTGCCTCCTTCTCAGTGGGATGAGGGCATCAATGCCGCGCTGCTGAACTACAGCTTTAACGGCATGAGCGATCTTGACGGCCAGCACGGCGGGGCGGGCAGCAGCCAGTATCTGAACCTGCGGCCGGGCGTTAACTTCGGTCCGTGGCGGCTGCGCAACTATTCCACGTGGTCGCGGAGCAACGGCGAAGGGGATAAATGGAGCACCGTTTATAGCTATGCTCAGCGCAGTATTGCTTCGCTGAAAAGCCAGCTTACGCTCGGCGAAAGCCTTGCACCGTCTGACGTGTTCGACAGCGTGCCGTTCCGTGGCGCGCAGCTGGCCTCCGACGATGAAATGCTGCCGGAAAGCCAGCGCGGTTATGCTCCCGTGGTACGCGGCATTGCCCGCAGCAACAGCGCTCAGGTGATCGTTCGCCAGAATGGCTACGTGATTTACCAGACCACGGTCCCCGCAGGCCCGTTCGAAATTACCGACATGTTCCCGACCGGAGGCAGCGGCGACCTGTACGTGACGGTAAAAGAAGCCGACGGTAGCGAGCAGAGCATGGTGGTGCCATTTGCATCCCTGCCGGTATTACAGCGAGAAGGAAGGCTGCGCTTCAGCCTGACCGGCGGCGAATACCGTGCCTATGACAGCAGCGTCGAAAAGACCCCGTTCAGCCAGGGAACCGCCATTTACGGCGTTGGAAAAGGCATGACCGTTTACGGCGGCGCTCAGCTGGCGGAGCATTATCGCTCGTTCGCCGCGGGCGTCGGGCAGAATCTCGGTACCCTCGGGGCGATTTCTGCCGATCTGACCCAGTCCTGGGGCCAGCCGAAGGAACAGGCGGCCAGCCAGGGGCAGTCGTGGCGGGTGCGCTACAGCAAAAGCCTCGCCGAGACGGGCACGCACGTCGCCATCGCCGGCTATCGCTACTCAACCGAAGGCTTTACCTCGCTGTCGGATGTGCTGGAAACCTACCGTGATAATGCCTATGCCCTGAGAAACGACAGAAAGCGCAACCGTGCGGAGCTGACGCTGAGCCAGGATCTCGGCGGCGATCGCGGGTATTTATCCGTCGGGGCTATCAGCGAAGACTACTGGAACGGCGCCCGGAAAACCGCTTCGTGGAACGTGGGCTACAACAACAGCTGGAACGGCATCAGCTATAGCCTGAACTATGCCCTGAACCGCAACACGTCCCAGGCGGGGGCGACGACCGGGTACGGCAAAACCTACGAACGTGACCAGGTCGTGTCGTTGAATATCAGCCTGCCGCTGGGCCGCTGGCTGAGCAACAGCTACGCCAGCTACGGCGTCAGCAGCAGCAAGTCGCGCGGAACGGTGAATAGCGTTGGCCTGAACGGCACCGCGCTGGAAGGCAAAAACCTTAACTGGAACGTGACCCAGGGTTATGCCTCGCGTGAGCGTGAAAACTCCGGCTACACCAGCCTCAACTATCGCGGCACCTACGGCGAAGTGAACGGGGCTTACAGCTACGCCAGCGGGCAGCGCAACCTGAACTATGGCGTGCAGGGTTCGATTGTGGCCCACGCGGACGGCATCACCGCCGGGCAGCAGCTTGGCGAGACGTTCGGCCTGGTGAAAGTGCCGGGCGCTTCAGGTGTGGCGGTGAATAACCAGACCGGGGTTAAAACCGACTATCGCGGCTACGCGTTGGTGCCGAACTTAATGCCGTACCGCCATAACGACGTCACGCTGAGCACCGAAAGCCTGAAAGAAAACGTCGACCTCGAGCAAACCAGCCGCACCGTGGTGCCCACGCGCGGGGCCGTAGTGCGCGCCGATTACCGCGCCCAGGTCGGGCTGCGGGTGCTGATGACCCTGATTCGCCCGAACGGCAAAGCCGTACCGTTTGGCGCCACGGTTGCCAATGAAGCCGACCGCAGCGGCGGCAGCGGTATCGTCGGGGACGGCGGCCAGGTTTATCTCGCCGGTTTGCAGCCTAAAGGTACGCTGCTGGTGCAGTGGGGCAAAGGTGCGGATCGCCAGTGCCGGGTGAGTTACAGCCTGACCCATGATGAGACGACGGCGGCTATTTCCTCCCTTGACGCACAGTGTCGCTAAGCGCGGCTTCGGAAAAAGAGATGACGATGAACCGAGTTATGAAAAAAGTATTTCGCCCGCGCGTGATGGCCTGTGCACTGCTGCTGATGGCGTCAAAAGGCGCGCTGGCCACCTGCACGTTTATGGACGGCCGATTTGGGCCTAACGATTCGGTTGCGCTGGACTGGGGCACGATAGTCGTACAACGGGATACGCCGGTGGGAACCATAGTTGCCAGAACCAGCGATAGCACGCTCGGCGGTCGTAACAACTTTATGCAATGCAATGCCACTGGCTTTACCACGCAATGGGCCGTAGGGCCTGGGTTTGCACCTGTTATCTACGGCGGACAAACGCTTTATCAGTCAGGCGTACCTGGGTTGGCAATCCGCATTGTGACATCCGGAGCAGGTACGACCGGCGGGCGCTACGGCACCGGCCCGCTGCCGCGCCAGATTTCGAACGTATCTTGTTTGACTGGGGGAAACTGGTGGCGGCTGTGCGGCGGCACGTGGGGTAACCTTGTCCTCCACCTGATAAAGATTGCTCCGACAACCGGTTCGGGACCGATGACCACCGGCCTGATTGCTCAGGCGCTGGTGGTGGGTGATACCAACGTTATCGACTACACCATCGGCAACGCCGTGGTGCAGACGGTCGCCTGCTCGGTCACCAACAGCAATATCAGCGTCACGATGGGCAAAGCGAAAAACACCGACTTCGGCAGCCCCGGCAGCACCAGCGGCGACGCTGATTTTTCCATTGACCTGAACTGCGACGCCTCTACCAATATTAATCTCACCCTGGCGCCAGGCAGTTCGGGCGCGGCTGATGCGGCGAAGGGCATTCTTAATATCGACAATGCAGGAGCGGGGCAAACCGCCAGCGGCGTTGGCGTGCAGGTGATGTATAACAACGCGCCTCTGGCTTTGAACAGCAGAATTGCGGTGGCCACTACGACCGCTGACGGCAGCTACGCCATCCCGCTGAAGGCCCGTTATTATCAGACGCAGCCAGCGGTGACGCCCGGCACGGCCAATGCCAACGCCACATTTACCCTGACATACCAGTAGGGCAGGTCGCGAACATGACGACATTATTCAGCAAAGTTATCTGGGGTAGCGTACTGCTGCTCGGGGCAGCTAAAAGCGCCCAGGCAAGCTGCACGTTTATGGACAGCCGCTTTAACGCCAACGATTCGGTAACGCTGGATCTCGGGCATATAGTCGTGCAGCGAGATGCCCCTGTGGGCACGGTGGTAGCCACGTTCAATGACTCCCGTTTGGGCAACCGTAACAGCTTTATTCAGTGCGATAGCTCGGGCTTTGTAACCCGCTGGGCTCAGGGTAGCGGAGGCTTTCTGCCGGTCAGCTATAACGGACAAACGCTGTATCAGTCGGGCGTGCCAGGCCTGGCGTTTCGGGTGGTCACCAGCGGCGCTGGATCAACCGCCGGTCGCTACGGCACCGGACCTTTGCCCCGGCAGATTGCTAACACCGCCTGTACCTGGTCTGCCGACTGGTGGCGGCTGTGCGGCGGCACCTGGGGTAACTACCGGTTACAGCTGGTGAAAATTGCCCCGGTGACCGGCTCAGGCCCGATAACAATGGGTTCCATTACTCAGGCTCAGGTGGTGGGTGAAACCAACGTTATGGACTACACCATCGGCAGCGGCAGCGTGCAAACCGTCGCCTGCTCCGTCCTCAATAGCGCAATAACGGTGCGGATGGGTAAGGCGAAAAACACCGATTTCTCCGGCCCAGGCAGCACCAGCGGCGATGCTGATTTCGCCATTAAGCTGAACTGTGACGCCGAGACGAAGATCAGGCTGACGCTTGCGCCTGGCAGCGGCGGGGCTTTGGATAGCAGCAGGGGCATTCTTAATCTGGACGCTGCCCAGGCAGGGCAGACGGCGACCGGCGTGGGGATTCAGGTGCTGTATAACAACGCGCCGCTTGAGCTGGGCAACATGATGAGTATCGCTACCACTAGCTCGGACGGTGCTTATTCGCTTCCGCTGGCGGCACGTTATTACCAGACTCAGGCTAACGTCACGCCCGGCAGGGCCGATGCTAATGCTACCTTCACGATGACTTATCAGTGAGCCTGACTCAGGCGAGGTTGTTGCGCCTGGCGAATTCGATCATTTCCAGCGTTTTGCTGAACCCGAGCTTGGCCATGATGCGGCGTTTATAGGTGCTGATGGATTTATTGCTGACATGCAGCTGCGCGGCGATATCAATCAGCATCTCGCCGCGAGAGATAAGCCCCAGCACCTCAAGTTCGCGGTTAGACAGCGTGCCAAGCAGTTCGCTTTCAGACTGTACGCCGGCTGAGACATTCACCGCCTGCGGCCTCTGGGGGAAGAACTCATAGCCGCTAAGAATGGCCTTGAAGGCGTCCACCAGCTGATCGAGATGGTTATTCTTGCTGATAAACCCGTTGGCACCCGCCCGGCGGGCGCGGTCCACAAAGTGGCTGTCGTTATAGCCGGTGAGCACCAATATGCCGCCGCTAAAGCCGTACTGACGAAGGCGCTTAATCACTTCCAGGCCGTTAGGCGGTGGAATTTCAATGTCGATAACCACCAGCGTCACCTCCGCGTTGTCACGCAGGACGTTAATCGCGTCACGCCCGTTGTCGCTGATCCCCGCCACTTCGTAGCCGTTATTTTCCGCGACTACTCTGACCGCAAGCTGTGAAACAGGGTGATCGTCGACGATATAAATCTTACTCATAAAAGGGCGGCCCGAAGGTTAGGTTTCAACTGGTTAAGGCAGTATAGCAAGGTGGCTCAGCGCATTCTCCAGCTCTTTCACATGCCGTTCGCCGTCAGCCGCTAAAGTGTGAACGGCCTCGCTGTCCTGCGCCTCTGCCGCCGCTTCAATTTGCCCGCAAATAGCAGACAGCTTGGGAGCATCGGCCAGCCTTGCGCTGCCGGCAAGGCGATGAGCGCTGCTTTTGATAAGCCCGAAATCTCCGCTGGCGATGCCGCTTTTTAGCGCGGCCATATCCAGCTGGTTTTGCTCAATCACGGTCTTAACTAATGCACGGAAGGCCTCCGGCTGAGACTCGGCCAGCCTGCTGAGCGAAAGCAGCGGGCGTGATGAAGGTTCAGCTGTGTGCTCTGAGTGTTTATCGATACGGGCAAGTAACTTTTCCAGCTCCACAGGCTTGAACAGGCAGTCGGTCATCCCGGCCTGTATTCCCCGGTCGCGCACCTGCTGCTCCGCCATGGCGGTCAGGCCAAACATCGGCTGAGGTTCTCTTGCCATCAACTTTTCTTTCTCACGCAGCTGCCTTACCAGCTCAAAGCCGCTTAAGTCCGGCATATTGCAGTCGGTAATGACGACGTCAAACGGTGGATTTTCTTTTTCCCACAGCCGCAGCGCCTGGACGCCGTTTTCTGCCGCCACGCTGCGATGGCCGGCAAATTCCAGTTGCTGCATCAGCAGCAGCCGGTTTGCAGGGTGGTCGTCCACCACTAAAATTTTTCGCGAGCGGCGCGGGCTGACCTCCGTAGAGGCGTTGGCCTGTTCAGGCGGTGCCACAGGTGCAGAGAACCGGAAGATAAAAATGGTGCCTTCGCCAGGCGAACTTTCAACCTCAAGGCTGCCGTGCAACAGCGCCGCTAGCTGGCGGCAAATACTCAGCCCCAGCCCGCTGCCGTGGTGCTCTCTTTGCGCGGCATCCAGCTGCACAAACGGTTCGAATATCGCGTTTTGCTGCTCCTCGCTCATCCCCACGCCGGTATCACAGACCTCCAGTACGTAATCGCCTGTTTCAGCAGCCTGCTTTTTGGCCTGGTAGATAATGATTTCAACTTCGCCCTGGGCAGTAAATTTGATGGCGTTGCTCACCAGGTTAGAGACTATTTGTTTGAGCATTACCGGGTCGAACAGGATCCGATCGTCCTGCACCTCAACGCTGGCACTTAGCGCAAGGTGCTTTTCCTCCGCGCTGTAGCGGAACAGGGTGCTGACGCTGTTGATCATCTCGCTCAGAGAAAGCGGCACGCTGCGCACGGTAAAGGTGCCGGATTCGATTTTTGCCATATCAAGAATATCCCCAACCAGCATCAATAATGACTTCGAGGATTCGTAGGCGACGGCAATGTTATTTCGCCGCTGTTCGGGGGTACTGCGCCCGGCGTTTTCCAGCTCCAGCAGGCCAATCAGGGCATTCATCGGGGTGCGTATTTCGTGGCTCATTTGCGCCAGAAACTGGCTTTTCGACTCGCTGGCTTTTTGCAGTCGTGCCTGCGAAGCCTGAAGCTTATTTTGCAGCGCCTGCTGGGTTGCCAGCGTGCGTCTCAGCAGGCGGTTGCGCCAGAAATAGAACACCAGCAGCATCGCTGCCAGGCTGAGGATAACAATAGCTATCATAATACCGGTACGGTAATGCCCCCAAACTTCGAAGCGCTCCAGAGCGTAGCGCATCTGCCAGCCGTTGAGCTGCTCCTCCATTTCGTGCGGCGGGAGCCGCTCC
Organism: Cedecea selenatireducens; assembly: GCF_042138895.1. NCBI lineage: Bacteria > Pseudomonadati > Pseudomonadota > Gammaproteobacteria > Enterobacterales > Enterobacteriaceae > Cedecea > Cedecea selenatireducens. The sequence goes on from NZ_JBHIKW010000008.1 coordinate 122,448, forward strand.
AGGGCTTTATCGATTATCGACAGCAGCGGGCGATTTTGCTCGCCGGAAGCCATCGCCAGCCGTAGCGGGGGAACGGGCACCGTCATGGCGATGCGGAAACGATCCTCAAGATAGCTTTTTAGCACGAAGCTGGCGGCGGTTTGCGGCACGATGGCGCCGTCCAGATTGTGAACAAACAGCGCCAGCGCGGTTTCCAGCGAAAAGTCCTGCTCAACAAACTCGACCTGCGGGAATTGCCTGCGCAGCTCCGGCAGGTAATAGCTGCCGGTAAAGACCGCAACCTTTTTGCCCTTCATGTCGGCAAGGGTGGTGACGACGGGAAACTTCTTGCGCGTGACCAGCACCCAGTCGGTCACCTGTATTGGGCGGGTATAGATCAGCCCGGCGTCTGGCCCCGTGGCGGAAGCATCCGCTGCGGCAATGAGCGAGTCGGGGGCTTTTTTGAGCTGCTCGCGCATCTCGACCAGGTTATTGAAGGGATGCCAGGTAAACCGCAGCCCGGTTTGCCGGCCAATGCTGTTCAGCAGCGCCACGGCATAGCCACTTTGCTCGCCTTCCTGGTTAATAAAGGTCAGCGGGATATGGGTGTTAACCACCAGCACCGGTACAAGGGGATGAGCCGCAACCCAGTCACGCTCTTGCGGGGTTAACGCCAGAGGATCGGCCAGCGATAACGGCGCAGAGAAGGCCGGCTGAGCCTGCAGCAAGACGGTGAGGCAGATAAGACAAATGCTCATCAGGCGGAGGGCAGTAGTCAGCCGCATCGTGGTGTTACCTTCGGTGGTGTCGGGCTTGTGTTAGTCAATATAGCGGTAAAAGCAGCGGTTCATAAGAGGTTCACGACTGTTTAACTCCATCGCTGTGCCGGCGGCGCTAACTCGCGGCTAAGAAGAGGGGCGCATTGCACCCCTTTTTCAGGATTACTGGTTAACCGGCACAACCGCGCCGTGATACTTCTCGTTGATCCAGGCCTGAATCTGCTTAGAGTGCAGGACCTTCACCAGCTCGACGATGTCATGTTTTTTCACGTCGGCGCTGTGCACGGTGATGATGTTGGCATACGGGTTACCTTCGGTGCTTTCTACGGCAATAGGATCTTTGATTGGGTTCAGGCCCGCATCAAGCGCGTAGTTGGCGTTGATAACCACCGCGTCGCCTTCGTTATTGGCGTACATCTGCGGCAGCAGGGCGGCTTCAATATCCGCTTTGAACTGCAGATTTTTCGGGTTGCTGGCGATGTCGCTGATACGGGCATTAACCGGCTTGATGCCCGGCTTCAGGGCGATCACGCCTTCGCGCTGGAAGATAGCCAGAATGCGGCCTTCTTCGGCCACCGAGTCACGCATAATCACCTTGCCGTTTTGCGGCAGATCTTTCAGGCTTTTGTATTTCTTTGAGTAGATGCCGATAGGCTCCACGTGGATAGCCCCGGCGCTGACGAAATCGTAGTTTTTATCGCCTTTATGATCCTGCAGAACCGAGTCCAGATACGGCTGGTGCTGGAAGTAGTTGGCGTCAATTTCACGCTCGGCAAGCGCGGAGTTCGGCAGGATATAGTCCTGGAAGGTTTTGATCTCAAGGTCGATACCTTCTTTTGCCAGAATCGGCTTCGCCTGCTCGAGAATTTCCGCGTGCGGCACGTTGGAAGCGCCCACAACCAGCTTTTCAGCGGCGTTGGCCTGGAGGCTTAAGGCGGTTAAAGAAGCCAGAGCTAACATCATAAACTGTTTTTTCATTATTTCGTCCAGTCGTCATTAGTGATTAGAAGTGCATTGCCGTGGAACTCCGGGCGCCAGAATGCGTCTCTGCCGCCCGAAAGCTGAAGAACCGTTAGCGCTTATCGAGCCGGCGCGTAATTCGGTCGCCGATAAACTGAATAATAAAAACGATCGCTAATATCATGGCCGTGGCCACCAGCGTGACGTCGTTATGGTTACGCTGGAACCCTTCCAGATAGGCGAGGTTGCCCAGCCCGCCCGCGCCGATAACCCCGGCCATAGCGCTGTAGCTCACCAGCGCGATCAGGGTGACGGTGATGCCGGAAACCAGAGCCGGAGAAGATTCAGGCAGGAGTACGCGGAAAATCAGCGTGTGGGTTTTCGCCCCCATCGAACGCGTGGCTTCGATAACCCCTTTGTCGACTTCGCGCAGCGCAATTTCTACCAGCCGTGCGTAGAAAGGTGCGGCGCCGACGATCAGCGCCGGAAGCGCGGCATTGGTGCCCAAAATGGTGCCGACCAGCGTTTTAGTGAACGGGATCAGCAGGACGATCAGAATGATGAACGGGATCGAACGGAAGACGTTTACCAGCACGGTGACCACTGAATAAACCAGGCGGTTTTGCAGCAGCTGGCCGCGAGAGGTCAGAAACAGCAGCACGCCTAGCGCAATACCAAAGACCAGCGTTGCCAGCCCGGACCAGGCCGTCATGTAGAGCGTTTCACCCGTGGCGGCCCACAGCTTGTCGAGTTTTAAATGCGGGAAGTATTGCTCAAGCATGTCGAATAACCTCAGTTTCTACCCGCTTTTGATTCAGGTATTGCACAATATTTTCTAGCTGGCTGGCGTCATCCACGTGGACGTACAGCTCGCCAAACGCGCCGTCTGCCGTCTGGGTAATGTTGCCGTGCAGAATGTTCAGCGCCACGTGAAAGTGCTGAATAACGTCGGCTATCACCGGCTGCTGAGCTTCTCCGCCGGGGAAAATCAGTTTCAGAATGCTGCCGCTTAAGCCCTGAACCCAATGCGGGTTGAATGGTTCGCTGGCCGCACCGTGGTTAGTCACCTGGCGCACAAAGGTTTGCGTGATGGGCTGTTTAGGGTGGGTAAAAATCTCCAGTACCGGGCCTTCTTCAACGATCTTGCCGTTTTCCATCACCGCCACGCGCTGGCAAATTTTGCGTACCACGTGCATCTCATGGGTGATGAGTACGATGGTTAAGTTGAGCTGGCGGTTTATGTCGAGCAGCAGATCGAGAATGGCGTCGGTGGTTTGCGGATCCAGCGCTGAAGTGGCCTCGTCGCAAAGCAGCACGTCCGGGTTATTTGCCAGGGCGCGGGCAATGCCAACGCGCTGCTTCTGGCCGCCGCTAAGCTGGGATGGCCAGGCGTTTTCGCGGCCCTCAAGGCCAACCAGTTTGATCAACTCATCAACACGCTGCTGAATCTGACGTTTGTTTGCGCCGGCAATTTGTAGGGGAAACGCAATATTCTCGGCAACCGTGCGCGACCACAGCAGGTTAAAGTGCTGGAAGACCATGCTGACTTTTAAGCGGGCCTGGCGGAGCCGCTCGCCGTTGGCTTTCGCAATGTCCTGCCCGGCCACGATAATCGATCCGGAAGAGGGCGCTTCAAGCCCGTTTAATAATCTGATTAACGTACTTTTACCTGCCCCGCTGTAGCCGATAATGCCATATATTTGGCCCTTATTTACGGACAGGTGAATATTATCTACGGCGGTAATCGCCCCATGTTTGCTGGCAAATACTTTTGATACGCCCGAAAGAACGATCATTATTCTTTTCCTTAACTGCTGAAACTTCCCCACGACAACAGCATGTTCTGCTGGCAATAGCCGCACGCGTGCCGCGTTCTGGGCGTTGAGTCGTCTGTATTTGGTCGATACTACCTGCTAATACTGTTTGCCAGAAGAATATAAAAATATGACTTATAGCGATAAGAAATATAAATAATCCATCGGCTTTTTCTGCCTGGTGAGAATATTCTTTAGCTGAAATATGGCATTGCTTATATTCAATGCGGTTAATTAGAAAAGTTAAATAACATTCGGCGGGGTGGGTCCTGATGGCGACGATTATAAATAAAAACCTGTATATGAATGCGTTTTATCGGCTGTCCTTTTTGTTGCTCGATAATTGTTCGTTTTGCTTTTTTTAGTTTTATATCCGGGCTGTCAGCCGCAACAATCTGACTTATTTTGGAATTCAAATTTAACAAATCTGAGCTATGCCCCGGAAATTATATTCTGCTCGCTGTATCTTTCCCGCCGTTGAGAACGGAGAGTGTCTGCAGATGTACGAGTTCAATTTGGTCCTGCTGCTATTGCAGCAGATGTGCGTGTTCCTGGTCATTGCCTGGCTGATGAGCAAAACCCGGCTGTTTATACCGCTGATGCAGGTCACCGTGCGGCTACCCCACAAGCTGCTTTGCTACATCACTTTCTCGGTATTCTGCATCATGGGCACCTACTTTGGCCTGCATATTGAAGGCTCCATTGCCAATACGCGTGCCATCGGCGCGGTGATGGGCGGCCTGCTGGGCGGGCCGGTGGTTGGCGGGTTGGTGGGGCTAACTGGCGGGCTGCATCGCTATTCACTCGGTGGAATGACGGCGCTAAGCTGCATGATCTCTACCATCGCCGAAGGGCTGATTGGCGGGTTGATCCACAGCTTTTTAATCAAGCGCGGCAGAACGGATAAGCTGTTTAACCCGCTGGTAGCCGGAGGGGTGACCTTTGTGGCCGAGCTGGTGCAGATGATGATCATTTTGCTGATCGCGAGGCCGTTTGAAGACGCGCTTCACCTGGTAGAAAGCATCGCCGCGCCGATGATGGTCACCAACACGCTGGGGGCGGCGATGTTTATGCGCATCCTGCTGGATAAACGCGCGATGTTTGAAAAGTACACCTCGGCGTTCTCCGCCACCGCGCTAAAAGTAGCCGCCTCGACCGAGGGTATTCTCCGACAGGGTTTCAACGAGCAAAACAGCCTGAAGGTAGCGAAAGTGCTGCATCAGGAGCTGGACATCAGCGCCGTGGCGATCACCGATCGAGAAAAGCTACTGGCGTTTATCGGCACCGGGGCCGACCACCACCTGGCGGGCAAGCCAATTTCGTCGGGTTACACCTGGCAGGCCATCGAAAATAATGAAGTGGTTTACGCCGACGGTAATGAGGTGCCTTACCGCTGCTCGCTACACCCAAACTGCAAGCTGGGGTCGACGCTAGTTATCCCGCTGCGGGGCGAAAACCAGCGGGTGATCGGCACGATAAAACTCTACGAGGCACGTAACAGGCTGTTTAGCTCGATCAACCGTACGCTCGGCGAAGGGATTGCGCAGCTGCTTTCGGCGCAAATCCTGGCGGGCAAATACGAGCAGCAAAAAGCGCTGCTGGCGCAGTCAGAGATCAAGCTGCTGCATGCGCAGGTGAACCCACACTTCTTATTTAACGCGCTGAATACGCTGAAAGCGGTTATCCGTCACGACGGTGACAAAGCCGGGCAACTGGTGCAGTACCTCTCGACGTTTTTCCGCAAAAATCTGAAACGCCCGTCGGAAATCGTCACGCTGTCCGACGAAATTGAGCATGTGAATGCCTATCTACAAATTGAGCTGGCTCGCTTCCAGACTCGGCTGACGGTTGAACTGCAGGTGCCGGAAGCGTTGGCTCATCACCATTTGCCGGCTTTTACCCTGCAGCCGATTGTGGAAAACGCCATTAAACACGGCACCTCTCAGCTGCTGGGCTGCGGGATTATTACCATTCGCGCACGCGAAGAAGGGCAAAACGTCTTTGTTGACGTTGAGGACAATGCCGGTTTGTACCGGCCAAATGAGAACGGTAACGGGCTGGGGATGAATCTGGTAGACAAGCGGCTGCGCGCGAAGTTTGGTGAGGATTATGGCCTGGCCGTGAGCTGTGAGCCCGATCTTTTTACCTGCATCACCGTGCGCCTGCCCGCCGAGGAGTTGGTATGTTGAGAGCGTTGATTGTTGATGATGAGCCGCTGGCGCGTGAGAACCTGCGCGTCCTGCTTGAGAGCGACGGTGAGATTGAGATAGTCGGGGAATGTGCCAACGCGATAGAGGCGATTAGCGCCGTGCACAAGCTGCGTCCGGACGTGCTGTTTCTCGATATCCAGATGCCGCGCATTAGCGGCCTGGAAATGGTGGGCATGCTGGATGAACGCCACCGGCCGCGTATTGTGTTTCTCACCGCTTTTGATGAATACGCCGTGCAGGCTTTTGAGGAGTGCGCTTTTGACTATCTGCTCAAGCCGATAGAGGCGCAGCGGCTGCAAAAAACGCTGGCTCGCCTGCATCAGGAAAACGAAGCGCAGGATGTTTCCCGCCTGCCGGACAGCCAGCTGCCGCTGAAATTCATCCCGTGCAGCGGCCACAGCCGAATCTGGCTGCTGCAAATGGAAGAGGTGGCCTACGTCAGCAGCCGGATGAGCGGGGTGTATGTCACCAGCCGTGACGGCAAAGAAGGGTTTACCGAGCTAACGCTGCGCACTCTGGAAAGCCGCACGCCGCTGCTGCGCTGCCACCGGCAATATCTGGTCAATATGAATTATTTACAGGAGATCCGCCTGGAGGATAACAGCCAGGCGGAGCTGCTGCTGCGGGATGGCCGCACCGTGCCGGTGAGCCGCCGCTACCTGAAGTCACTGAAAGAGGCGGTCGGGCTGTAATGCTGCTGTGTTATGCGGATTGTTTTAATTCTGCAAAGGCGTCGCGGATCTCGGCTTCCGGGAGCGAGACGCCGATAAACACCAGCGTGCTGCCCGGCGTTTCATCCGCCTGCCACTCGCGGTCCCAGTCGGCGCTGTAAAGGCGCTGCACGCCCTGAAACAGCAGGCGACAGGGCTGGTCTTCAATCCACAGCATTCCTTTGTAGCGGAGCAGGTTATCGGCAAAGCCGGAAAGCAGGTTTTCCATTACGGAGGAAACGGCGGACAGCGCCACCGGATAATCCAGCGTCACCACAATGGATGAGACTTCATTTTGCTGTGGGGCAATGCGGTGGAAGCGAGGTTTTGTCGCCACGACGTTTTCTTCCAGCATAAAGCCGCGGGTGTTAAACAACAGCGCCAGCTCTATATTGCCGTGCACGATAGGGTAAACCGGGGCGCGAGCGTTAATGCGCTGCAGGCGTTCCAGTAAATCAGCGGACTCACCGGCGACATCGGTTTTGGTGATCAGAATTCGATCGGCGTAGCCAATCTGCGACTGCGCCAGCGGGAACTGATCCAGCTGCGAAGCCGCGTGTACCGCATCCACCAGCGTAATTACGCCGTCCAGCAGGTAGCGCTCGCAGATGATTTCATGGGCGAAAAAGGCCTGAAGTATTGGGCCTGGATCGGCCATCCCCGTGCATTCGACAATCAGCCTGTCGAAGTGAATTTCACCTTTGTCCCGACTCTCAAGCAGGTCCAGCAGGGCATCTTCCAGCTCGCTCGAACGCGTGCAGCAGATGCAGCCGTTGCTCAGGGTAGTGATGCGGGTGGCGCGGTCGCCAATCAGCTGGCTGTCGATAGGCGTTTCGCCAAATTCATTTTCAATAACGGCGATTTTCTCATCCTGCTGGGTATGCAGGATATGGCGTAACAGGGTAGTTTTCCCTGCGCCGAGAAAGCCGGTTAATACGGTCACTGCAATCGGTGTCATCGCGTCTTTCCTGTTAACAGCAGCGCATGCCGCCTTTGCCATCTCCGCCGTAGCGTGCCTGCTGGCGCTCGCGGAAGAATTCTTTATAGGTCATGGGCGGCTGGTCCGGATGGTTCGTCTGCATATGCAGCACGTAAGTGTCGTAGTCCGGGATGCCAACGAGCATTCGTGCCGCCTGGCCGAGATATTTTTTTGCAGCGCCTAAGTTATCAAACATCCGCCGCTCCTTAAGTGATTAAAGCCCCACTAATGTGGGGCTGAGACTGCTGACAAATTTCATTGCTCTAAAAAAGTCAGACCCCTGGTCTACTAAAAACAATGAATAATGTTCTCTGGTTTGCCCCAAACAGTCGAAAACCACGTTTTTCGGCTGTTTGTCATCAATCTGAGCCCCACTAATGTGGGGCTGTAAAATGTTGCGATCAGTGGCCGGAAGAAATCTTAATACCTTCTTCAGGCACCGGCTGGTACGGCGTTTCTTTGTCCGTCGGCTGGTCGGATTTACGCGCCTCTTTCCAGGCTTTAATGCCGTAGAAAATGATGCTGTAAACCACCACCAGGAACAGAATACTCAGGCCAGCGTTGGTGTAGTTGTTGACCACAATGTGGTTCATATTGGCGATATCCTGGGCCGTGAGATCGGCCCCGCCTGCGGCGATGCGCGCCTTATACTGGTTGGCCATGAAGAAGAAGCCTTCCATCTGCGGGTTGCTGCTAAACAGCTTCAGGCCCAGCGCCCAGGTGGTGCAGATAAGTAGCCAGACGGCAGGGACGACGGTTACCCAGATGTATTGAGTACGCTTCATCTTCACCAGCACCACGGTTGCCAGCACTAACGCGACGGCGGCAAGCATCTGGTTGGAGATGCCGAACAGCGGCCACAGGCTTTTGACGCCGCCCAAAGGATCGACCACGCCCTGATAAAGCAGGTAGCCCCAGAGGCCTACGCAGCCAGCGGTGCCGATGATACCTGCGACCAGCGAGTCGGTTTTCTTCAGGAACGGGATAAAGTTACCCAGCAGATCCTGCAGCATAAAGCGGCCGGAGCGGGTACCGGCATCCAGCGCGGTAAGAATAAACAGCGCCTCAAACAGAATACCGAAGTGATACCAGAACCCCATGTCGGCTACCGGCACGATTTTGTGGAACACGTGCGCAATACCGACGGCAAGCGTAGGGGCACCGCCTGCGCGGTTAAGCACGGAAGGTTCACCGATATCTTTCGCCGTTTGCAGGATCTGCTCCGGCGAAATCACGAAGCCCCAGGAGCTGACGGTTGCCGCCGCATGAGCGGTGACATCTTTCAGCTGCGCCAGAATCATCGGCGCGTGTTCACCACCCAGCTCGTGCAGGTTTGGCATGGTAATACCCAGACCCGCCGGGGGCGTGTTCATCGCGAAGTAGAGGCCCGGTTCGATAATGGACGCCGCAACCAGCGCCATCACCGCCACAAAGGACTCCATCAGCATCGCGCCGTAGCCGATAAAGCGAGCATCGGTTTCACAGGCCAGCAGTTTTGGCGTCGTGCCGGAGGCGATAAGCGCGTGGAAACCGGACACTGCCCCGCAGGCAATGGTGATAAACAGGAACGGGAACAGAGCGCCTTTCCACAGCGGGCCGGTGCCGTCCACGTACTGGGTAATCGCCGGCATTTTCAGCTCAGGATTGAGGATAACAATCCCAATCGCCAGGCCGACGATAACGCCAATTTTCAGGAAGGTGGCCAGGTAATCGCGTGGGGCTAGGATCAGCCACACCGGCAGCAAAGCAGAAACAAATGCATAGCCAATCAGGGTAAAGGTTATGGTGGTGTCTTTAAAGGTTAGCGCCGGGCCCCAGTAAGGGTCGTGGGCAATAACACCGCCGAAGTAAATCGAGGCGACCAGCAGCACAATCCCGATAACGGATACTTCGCCGACCCGACCCGGACGAATAAAGCGCATATAAATGCCCATAAACAGCGCAATTGGCACCGTCGAGCAAACGGTAAATACGCCCCACGGGCTTTCGGCCAGCGCTTTCACCACGATAAGCGCCAGCACGGCCAGGATAATTATCATGATCAGGAAGCAGCCGAACAGGGCAATGGTGCCCGGCACCGGCCCCATCTCTTCTTTGATCATCTCGCCAAGGGAAGCCCCGTTTCGGCGTGAGGAGATAAACAGCACCATAAAGTCCTGCACCGCCCCGGCCAGCACGACGCCCGCCAGCAGCCACAGCACGCCGGGCAAATAGCCCATCTGCGCTGCCAGTACCGGGCCGACCAGCGGTCCCGCCCCGGCTATTGCCGCGAAGTGGTGACCAAACAGGACATTACGGTTAGTGGGAACATAGTTCAGGCCGTCGTTATTAATGACCGCCGGGGTCGCTCGCGTTGGGTCGAGCTTCATCACCTTCTGGGCGATGTAGAGGCTGTAGTAGCGGTAGGCCACCAGATAGACCGACACCGAGGCTACCACTATCCACAGGGCGCTGATGTGTTCCCCCCGCCGTAGGGCGACGACGGCCAGACAGCAGGCCCCGATGATCCCCAGAATCACCCAGGGTATATGTTTGAGAAATTTATTTTTATTCATAATTCATCCGTTTGTCAGCCCCGGCGTCATGCCTGTTTGCCGTCTCGCTGAACCTGGTTGGTGTAAAAGAAGGGCATAAAAATAGGCCAGCTATAGCGTGGCGATTTTCGCGGCAAGAGGGGAAAAAGAGTGGCCGAGTGGTCGTATTCAGGGATAAGCGGTTGTGGGGCAGGCTAAGCGGTTTTTACCCGGCGCTAACTCCCTGAAAATTGTGATTTAGATCCCATTGCGTGGATGAGCAGATGAAGTCCAGGGGCGCCCTGGGTGAAGCTTTCGTCACCGGGAATAAAGTGGATATTCACTTCAGCCAGAGGTGTCAGGAAATTTGATAAAAATCAATTAAAACGCCATAAATACATCGCCTTACCTTTCTTTACCGTCACACCTTTGACCTTCCCCCAGGGGGAAGGTGTAACGTCCGCGTCAGTGATGGTTAAACCTTACTCTGGAAAAGGAAACAGAATGAAAACACGTATCATGACGGCGTTACTGGCGCTGACTCTCAGCGGCACCGCTCTGGCATCAACGCCTGAGGCAAATGCCTTTCTGGCGAAACACGGGCTGGCGGGAAAAACCACCGAGCAAATGGTTGAGGCTATCGACCAGTCCCCGCAGGCTCGCCCGCTGGGCTTTAGCGCCGGGATCACCAGCCGCGAGCTGGTGCTTTCGGACGGGCAGCAGAAGTTTAGCTATCCGTTGGGGGACAAGTTCTATCTGTCGTTTGCGCCATACCTGCAGCAAACGCATCCTTGCTTCAATCACAGCCTTTCCGGCTGCCAGGGTGAGATGGCCAATACGCCTTTTGAGGTCAAAATTACCGATAAAGCGGGCAACGTTATCCTGAATAAAACGCTTACCAGCCAGCAAAACGGCTTCATCGGCGTGTGGCTGCCGCGCAATACCGAAGGGACGGTGAGCGTCAGCTATCAGGGCCGCGCCGCGCACTCCGCTTTTGCCACCTTTGATGACAGCCAAACCTGTATGACTACATTGCCGCTGCAGCAATCCTGAGCCCCAATGGTGGCGGCTACCTAAACGTAACCGCCGCCTGAATCACGGATAGTTGTTTTCTTCATCGGTAAACATAAGCAGGCAGGCCTCGTTAAAATTGCTCAGCCCAAGCCTTTCGTAAAGCTCGCTTCGCCTGCGATACAGGCTTTTAAGCGACGTATTGAGTTTTGCGGCCACGGCCTCCATGGGTAACCCCTTCCTAAGCAAGGCCATCATTGTGCGTTCGTCTGCGCTAAGGCGCATGTCGTAAAACCATTCCCTGGCCTGGCGGTCGATTTTCACCTTTTGCAGCAGCGTGAACAGAGCTTCCACGTCCTTGTGCGACATAGACATGTCGAGACTCCACTTGAGCCTGAGCGGGGAGAGTTCGCTGTGGCGCATATCAAGCATGATGCAGAGCACGGGCGCGTCGGCCTTTTCTGCGCTGGTAATGATGTTTTCCCACTGCACCAGCGGCAGGCGGCTATCGACCAGCACGGCGTACTCTTCGTAGCCAAAGCTAAAACTCCTTCTTTCCACGGAGCACAACAGAATGAGGTCGGGAAAATAGCCTTTTATTCCCTGGTAAAGATAGCGATCCTGGGTTATCAAAATTGTCGCATTCACCGCAGCATATCCCTTTAATATCACTTAAATCCTGAATGCATATCCATTGAGCCTGGGGCATGCGCGAATACAGCGTATTTCCACTATTTCATTTAAAAATGAGCTAACTAACTTTTAGGTAAGTTAGGCGGGAAGTCTTTTTAAGAATGAGGTGTAAATGCAGGGACGTCCTTCTTTATTATCAGCGGGGAGAATTATAAATAAAAAGAAATAAGAAAAAAGGCGCTGAAATGGAAATTAGGATTCTTTGCCAGGAAACCTCCTGATCGGTACAGGGAAATACACCGTGAAATACCGGGAATCGCAACATGAATCTCATTCATAAGCAGGCTTGTGATTTTATTTATATTTAAAATCAATGCATTGCATGATGTCGCGGTATGGTTTTTTCATTATTGAAAACCCAGTGCAGAGTATTCTTAAAAGCATCTTTGCAGCCTGTGTGCTGTATTCACAAAATTATTGCCAGTAACTTATCATTCCTGTCGTCGACGCTATTGCAATAAAACACTTTGAACGTCAGAGGGCATTTTACTGTGCCAGTTTTTTCCGCTGATGCCGAATTCCGGCATTCAAATGCGGAGCATGAACCATGCTCATTCATAATGGAATAATAGATATTTATGGGACAACGGCGGAGTATCAATAAGTTATTCTTTTATCGTGGCGTGAAGCTATCGCTATTTTTAGTCATACCAGGTTTTTTTTCGGTGCAAGGAATGGGGGCAACATCGTCATATGACAGGCAGGTATTACAGGCTCGCGGCGGAGATTATCGCCCTCTGCTGGACGCGCTTAAGCATGAGGAGCAGGTCAGGATACTTAACCCGGAGCAGGTGGCAGACTGGCTTCAGGTCGCCTCCTGGGCAGGACTTGATGATGAGGTCGTCAGCGTCTGGCAGCGTTATCAGCGGCGAATGTCCATCCCGGCTCGCGGCCTGGCCGCTACCGCGCAATCTCTGCGTAATTTAAAGCGCTGGACGGAGTCACTTTCTCTCTGGGAAGAAGCGCTCAGGCTTTCACCCGGCAATGATGATTACCGCATGGGGCAAATTAAAACGCTGGCCGACGGCCAACAGCGCTGGCAGGCGAGGGAAGAGGCGCTGCGTCTGGTCGAGGAAAAGCCCGACCTCGCACATTTACAGACGCTCTCTTATGTCTATCTGCGGCAAGGGATGACCTGGGACCTGTTGCTAAGCGACACGCGAGCCCTGGCACTTGCGCCAGGGGATAAAACCGCGCTGCAAAACCTGATAGCCAGCCTGACCGTGAATAGGGTGAATACTGCGGCGCTGGCGTTAGCCAACGAAGCGGAACTTCCGGCATCCGACCGCAGAAATCTGGAGGTGAATGCGGCGGCCGAAATGGTGCGTATCGCTGAAATTCCTCCGGGAGAGGAAAAAGCGCGCTTTACCGTCGCGCAGCGGGCGTTGGATCGCTACCACGCCTTACTCACCAAATGGCGCAGCGATCCGCAGGCTCAGCGGGACATCTCGCGGGCGCGAATAGACAGGCTTGGCGCGCTCTACGCCCACAATTATTACCCAAAGGTCATTCAGGAATATGAAGCCCTGGCCTCAGAAAACGTGCGCGTTCCGCCCTGGGCTTTACGCTGGGTGATTGCTTCTTACCTGGCAGAAAAACAGGTAGAAAGCGCGCAGGCGCTAACGCCGCAGCTGTTCAGCGGCGCGGCGAATGAGAACGAGCAGGCGATGTTTTATGCCTTGCTGGACAGCGGCCAGTACGACGCCGCCGGTCGATATTTGCAAAACCTGACTCAGGTAACGCCCTATCGTCGCTATGTGTCGGGCTTCCCGGCACCCCAGCCGAATGACCGCTGGCTGGAGGCGCAAACGCTCGCTGTTCAATATCTTTTAGCCACTGACGCGCTGCCAGAAGCACAGGCGCTGTCTCAACGTCTGGCCAGAACCGCGCCGGGGAATCAGGGATTAAGTATCGATTATGCCAGGGTTTTGCAGGCGCGTGGGTTGCCGCTGGCCGCCGAGCGAGAGCTAAAAAAAGCGGAAGTGCTCGAGCCGTCCAACCTTGAGCTTGAGCGGCAGCAGGCTTATGTCGCGCAGGATCTTCACGAGTGGCGGCAAATGGATTTGTTGACCGACGATGTGATGCTGCGCGACCCGCTGGAGATCGGTTCTCAGCGGCTGAACCGCTCGCGGGATGTTCACCGGATGTCCGAACTGCGCATTAACGGCCAGCAGGGGATCCACTCTGATACGCCCGTCAGCGGGGCGCACGATTTTAACTGGGATATGGCCGTCTATGGCCCACCCGTGGCCGACAGCTGGCGGCTGTTTGGTGGCCACCGTTTTAACAGCGGACGCTTTGAAGAAGGCAAGGGATCCAGCCGCAGCGTGTTTGGGGGAATCGAGTGGCGGCCGCGCAATAGCTGGGTCGAGCTTGAACTGGCGAACAACAACTTCAACGGCGGCAATAAGCCGGGCGGCCGCGTCTCGGCCTGGCACAGCTTCAGCGACGGCTGGCGCGTGGGGGGCGAGGTTGAACGTCTGGCACGGGCAACTCCGCTGCGGGCTTTGCGCAACGGGGTAAGCGCCAATCAGGCCAACCTGTGGCTGCGCTGGCATCAAAGCGAACTGCGTGAATATCAGCTGGCGACCGCGACCAGCTGGTTCTCAGACCATAACCACCGCCAGGAATACACATTGCAGGGCAAAGAGCGGCTGTGGCAGACGGCGCGGATCGCGCTCGACCTGCAGCCCGGCGTGGCTTACAGCACCAACAGCCAGACCGACACGGTGTATTACAGCCCGAAATGGGACTTATCTGCCGCGCCCACGCTCGTCGCTAACCACGTGATGTATCAGCGCTATGACACCGTCTGGAGCCAGCAGGTTAGCGCCGGGGCGGGTATTTACCGGCAAAAAAACTATGGAGCAGGGGCGATGACGTCGCTGGGATATGGCCAGCGTATCCAGTGGAACAACGTCCTCGACACCGGGGCCATGCTGAACTGGGAAAAGCGGCCCTGGGACGGCAAGCGGGAAACTCATCTCGCCGTCGCTTTTGATGCGAATTTACGATTTTAAGGACAAACATGCTGACCAACAGTTTTCGTCTCGGCCTGATCGTTTTTGGCTGGTTATTGACCTTTTCTGGCCTGTGCGCGCAGGAGATTCATTTTCTGCCGCCAAAAGAGCGGCCGGTGCCTGAAGCCAATAAACCCTGGCCTGAGAACCATTTTTTGGTGCTGGCCTACCATGACGTTGAAGACAATGACCCCGATCAGCGCTATCTGGCGGTGCGCACCAGCGCCCTTAACGAGCAAATCAGCTGGCTGTTGCAGAACGGCTACCGGCCGGTAAGCGTGCAGGCGATTCTGGATGCCCATCGGGGGGGAACCCCGCTGCCGCCAAAGGCGTTTTTGCTCACCTTCGATGACGGGTACAGCAGTTTTTACACCCGCGTCTGGCCGCTGCTCAAGGCTTATAATGTGCCCGCGCTCTGGGCACCTGTCGGCAGCTGGGTGGACACTCCGCCTGGGAAGAACGTGGATTTCGGCGGGCTGATGACCGCCCGCGATAAGTTTGCCACCTGGGATATGGTGCGCGAGCTAAGCCAGTCCCCGCTGGTTGAGATCGGTTCGCACACCTGGGCTTCACATTACGGTATTCCGGCGAATCCCCAGGGCAGCCGTGAGCCAGCTGTAGCCAACCGGGCGTGGAATAAACTCACCGGCCAGTATGAAAGCGACGAGCAGTTCACCCGCCGCATTGGCGACGACGTGCACCAAATCAGCCGCAAAATAGAGCTGGTCAGCGGCAAGGCTCCACGCACCTGGGTCTGGCCCTATGGCGCGGCCAACGGCACCTCGCTGGGCGTCATCAAAAAGCAAGGCTACCAGATGGCGTTCACGCTCAACGATGGCCTGGCCGACGTGCGCGACCTGGATAATATTCCACGCGTTCTGATAGCCGGTAACCCAACGCTCAAGGCGTTTGCCAATATCGTGAGCCGCGTCCGGGAGCCGGATCCGGTGCGCGTTATGCATGTGGATCTTGATTACGTCTATGACCCAAACCCGACGCAGCAGACGAAGAACATCGATGCTCTGGTGCAGCGGGTGTATGACATGAAAATCAGCCATGTCTTTTTGCAGGCGTTCTCTGACCCGCTCGGCGACGGCAATATCAGGTCGCTCTATTTCCCTAACCGCTGGCTGCCGATGCGCGCCGATCTGTTTAACTTCGTCGCCTGGCAGCTTCGCACGCGGGGGGATGCCAAAGTGTTCGCCTGGCTGCCGGTGCTCTCTTTTGACCTGAACGCCGCGCTGCCCAGGGTGCAAAGCTGGGACGCCGCCAGCGGGAAAACGCATCGGGCCACCAGCCCTTATTTGCGGCTTTCTCCGTGGAACCGGCAGGTTCGGCATCAGATTGTCGACATCTATGAAGATCTCGCCCGGCATGCGGTGTTTGACGGCATTCTTTTCCACGACGACGCGCTGCTCACGGACTTTGAAGATGCCGGGCCGGACGCTATGACCGCTTACCGGCAGGCGGGGTTTCAGGGAAACATCGGCGACATTCATCAAAACCCGGCTGAACTTCAGCGCTGGACGCGCTTTAAAAGCCAGACGCTGATTGAGTTCACCCGCAAGCTGACCGCCGCGGTGCGGAATATTCGTGGCCCGCAGATAAAAACTGCCCGAAATATCTTTGCGCTGCCGATTCTGGAGCCAGAGAGCGAGGCGTGGTTCGCCCAGAACATTGACGATTTTCTGGCTGCCTACGACTGGACGGTGCCGATGGCGATGCCGCTGATGGAGTCGGTGCTGCTGGAAGAGAGCAATAGCTGGCTGGAACGACTGATCAAGGCCGTGGCGGTGAAGCCTTCGGGAATGAATAAAACCATTTTTGAACTTCAGGCCCGCGACTGGAACCACAAAGCGCAGAAAGGCATAGCCGATAAACAGCTGGTGGAGTGGATGCAGCTGCTGCAGCTGAACGGCGTGAAGCATTATGGCTACTACCCGGATGACTTCATCAATAACCAGCCCGATATCTCGCACATCAGGCCTGAAATTTCCTCTTACTGGTACCCAAACAATGACTGATCGTCTTCTCTCCTTGCTGATTCTGGGCCTGGTCTTTGGGCTGCCGCTCGGCATGGCGGCGGTGTTTACCGGAAAAATCTTGCTCGACTTCGTGTTCTTCTGGCCGCTGTTCATGTCGGTGCTGTGGATGACCGGTGGGCTCTATTTCTGGTTCCGGCTGGAGCGCCACTGGCCGTGGGGCAAAGACGTGCCGCCGCCGCAGCTGGAAGGCAATCCGCTGATCTCTATCCTTATCCCTTGTTTTAACGAAGGCAAAAATGCCCGCGAAACGATAGAGGCCGCGCTGGCCCAGCGCTATAGCAATATCGAGGTTATCGCCATCAACGATGGATCGCGGGATAACACCGCTGAGATCCTGAACCAGCTTGCGCAGGAATACCCGAAGCTGCGGGTGATTCATCTGGCCGCAAATCAGGGCAAAGCTGTGGCGCTTAAAGCCGGTGCCGCCGCCGCTCGCGGGGATCTGCTGGTGTGTATTGACGGGGACGCGTTATTGGAGCGGGACACTGCGGCTTACCTTGTGATGCCGCTGATTCGCCACCCAAACGTGGGCGCCGTTACCGGAAATCCTCGAATCCGCACCCGCTCGAATCTGATTGGCCGTATCCAGGTCGGTGAATTCTCTTCGATTATCGGGCTGATTAAACGCACTCAGCGCATTTATGGCCGCGTATTTACCGTTTCCGGCGTGATTGCCGCCTTTCGCCGCCAGGCGCTGGCGGATGTGGGCTACTGGAGCCCGGATATGATCACCGAAGACATTGATATTAGCTGGAAGCTACAGCTGCATCACTGGACGCTCTATTTTGAGCCGCGTGCGCTGGGCTGGATCCTGATGCCCGAAACGCTCAAAGGGCTGTGGAAGCAGCGGTTGCGCTGGGCGCAGGGCGGGGCGGAAGTGTTCCTGGTCAACCTGCGTCGCTTGTTCCGCTGGGAGCACCGGCGGATGTGGCCGCTGTTTATGGAGTACGTGCTTTCGACGGTGTGGGCCTTCGCCTACGCGATAACCATCCTGCTGTTTATTGCCAGCCATCTGGCTACGCTGCCCGCTAATCTGGTGGTTGAAACGCTCTTTCCGCCGGAGTTTACCGGGCTGCTGCTGGGGGTGATGTGCCTGATGCAGTTCCTGGTCAGCCTGTTCATCGAGCGGCGTTATGAAAATCGGATAGCCGGATCGCTGTTCTGGATCGTCTGGTTCCCGCTGATGTACTGGATGATAGGCCTGTTAACCACCCTGGTGTCATTCCCGAAAGTAATGCTTAAACGCCGCCGCGCCCGCGCGCGCTGGGTAAGTCCTGACCGTGGAAAAGGAAGAATATGATGCAGACCAACACGCTGATATTGACCGAAGACCGACTGGGGCCGCGCCTGTTCGACGGCCTGTTAACCGCGATTGCCTGGGCCGGCTTTCTGTTCTTTGTGTGGAAAAATCTGCTGCTTCAGCTGATGCTGCTGCCCGGCCAGCGCGGGGAAATCTTCGCGCAGTCGCTCAATTCCGTGCTGCTGTATTTGCTGATTGCGGGGATAAACGGCTGGCTGCTGATCCTCTGGTATCAGTACAGCCTGCGCCGGTACAGCGACCGATACCACGACGAGCATAGCCCGCTTCAGCTTAGCGAGCTGGCCCGCAGTTTTAACCTGTCGACGCAGCTCGTTTCGGAGATGAGCCAGTACAACCAGCTCACGGTTTATCACGACCAGATTGGGCAGATAATTCATTTAAAAAGAAGTGAGGAAACTGCAGAACGGACGTAAGTGCTTCATCGATACGGCACATCTCCGCGTTAGCTGTTGTTTTACAGATCACGTGGAGATGTGCCAGATTCTATATGCAATGTATATAATGTGGGGTACGCGGTTTTTATTCTTGATGCCTTGATTTTTACGTATGAATAAAGCATAAAAAAACGCCCCTGACGGAGCGCGTATTTAATATGATGCCAATTCTAACAAGGTGAAAGTCAACACAATGTGATCAAATTTTAATTTATAATTAAAGGGAATGGTAGTGTTTTATTCGAAAATAAGATTAATTCATCATATCTGGAAAAAATCCTAATCCATACCGGAGTTAGAGTTTTGTGTTTAACTCACTATTATCCTCAATTGTATTTTTTTACATATCCCAGTGGTTTTGATATGTAGCGGATGCATTGTAACATAAGTGTTGACTACCTCAATGCGATGCTAGTAATAGAGTTTTTGCGTTCTAATTCACAGTTCTTAATTCTAAGGTGTAAGTATGAAGATTGTTTTATTTTTTCTTATTGTATTTTCTGTTTCTTCCTGCACTCAATACAAGTGGGTGAAACCAGGTAAGAATGACCTGGAGATGAGTAAGGAGTATACTTCTTGCCATGCAATGGCTCTGGAAAATTTACCGCCGGATAACAAAATTTTTAATAGTAGCTCTCATGGTTACAGTTATGAAAAAAAAGATAAGAAAGGGAATGGTAAATGGGAAAAAGAAAATTATGACGTGTGGATAAAAAATGATATTGATGATGCTAACAGCCAATATCGAGAAGTCTTGATCAGAAACTGCATGTATAGCCGTGGATGGGATGAGATAATCATTAGTGATTGAGTATAATAATGGGTGAGTTACTGTATAGCTTTAAATTTATAAGTCCTGCAAGAAAGTATCTTGCAGGACTTTTGTTGTTAATTAATCGTCAAGGCTCCAGGTGTAACCAAAGCCGATTGATGGGGGGCTACCATCACCATCGTCCATACTATATTTTGCTGATGGGTCATGTCGTCTTTGTTGTTGTAAATTTTTCTCATTAGTGAAATTAAAATTATCAGACTCTTTTCCGACGTAAAAACACTGTGATTGCTTGCAGTCTTTTCCAAAGCCAATAGGGCCTGAACCTACAGGGATTTGGCTAAGTAATTGACCATCAGCTGAAAAACTTTTCATTACTTTGTTTGTTGATGCATGCAATGCACCTATAGAAGTAGTGCAAGCTAAAAAGATGAATATATGTGGTTTCATTTTGGTATTCTCCCTTTGTTGGTAAATTTTTCTGATGAGCTGGTTGATTGTTATTATTTTTCGCCTAAAGACTCGGAAAAGGTTTTTATAAGCGGTTTTGCCATATACTCTAAAATAGTTCGTTCTCCAGTAAAAACCTCTACGGTACTGGTCATTCCGGGTTGTAAATCAATTTTTTGAGATGGTTTTTCTCTGTTGTGTTCGAGAAGGAATGCATAATCAATCACGATGTGTACGCGATAGTAAAATTCGTCACCTTTAGCTGTCTTGTCCACCAGGGCATCTGGGCTTATATAAGATACGGTGCCGGGGAGTGTGCCATATATAGTGTAATCATAAGCATCTAGTTTAACTGATGCTGGAAGGTTAACTCGAATATTCCCAATGTCAGCAGGTGGCATTTTAACCTCAATAATTAACTTTGAAGAGGTAGGTAGTATGTTCATTATAATATCTCCAGGACGCACTCTGGCACCTGCAGTATTAATTTCTATTTTTGAAACTATGCCGTCCACAGGTGAGATGATACGAGTGCGTGAGAAGTTAATTTCGCGATCTGCCAGGACCTGTTCCTGAGTGGATAGTTCTTCATCAACTTTTGTTAGTTCAGCTTGCGCATCCTGGAAGAATTTATTTTGCTTAGCCGTTATTTGTCCCTCTAGATCAACCTGCTGCCGCTCCAATCGCAGTACATCAGCCTGACCAATATCACCGGTTTTAAGCAACCGGCTTGCTAACTCTCTTTCACGTGAAACCAAATTTTTGCTTTTTGTTAACGCATTAATTTCGGCAGACAGTGCTTCTTTCCTACGGTTATAAAGTTCGGTCTGGTTCGAGATAAAAACATCATATTTTTGGGTAGACTCTGGAAACTGCAAAGGCCTGCCATAAACCTCTGCTTGTAAACGCGAAAGTGAAGTGCGTAGTGCAGCAACTTTTCCTTCAAGATCTTGTAATGCAGCCTGAGCTTGTTCTTGTTCCATATTAACAAGCACTTGCCCTTTTTTTACGTGCTGACCTTCGCTGATGTTTATTTGTGATATAACACCATCTGTAGATGCCTGTATTACTTGGGTGCGCTGGGCTGCTATAACATTGCCTCGAGCTCGTGCAACCGATTCAATCTTGCTAACTGATGCCCATACAATTAAGCAGGCAAGTAGAGTAACAATTATCAGTATTAATAGACTTACGCGAATGTAATCAAATTTTGTTCTCATTATTATTGCCTATTTATTATTGTTCTTAAGATATTCGAGGACATCATTTTTTTGGCCATCAATAAATCGACCGTCAGCCGTAATGATAATGAGTCGATTCACCAGTTCGAGAGTGCTAAATTTATGCGTCACCATGATCATTACGCTATTCTCAGTTAGAACATTATTAATTGCTGTGATTGCTCGCCTTTCTGTTTCCGGGTCAAGAGAAGAGGTTGGTTCATCGAAAAGCCATATATTTTTGTTTCTCAGCAATACCATAGACAAAGAGATTAGCTGCTGCTGTCCCGCCGATAAACCATCTCCTTTTTCTCCAATAGGCAGGTCAAGGCCTTTTGGATTATTGGCGATAAGATCTATAAGCCCGGTTGTTTTACTAATATTTATAATCTCTTGCTCAGTTGCCTCAGGGCAGATTACCTGGAAATTAGATCGCAAGGTACCGGCAAAAAGGGTCGGAGACTGCGGAAGATAAGCGATGGAGTTGCTTAGTGACTCACGCGATATGTGCCTGATATCAAGGCCATCAAGATGTATCTGACCTGAAGTTTGAGGGTAAAGGCCGATCAGCAGTTTCAGTAGGGTTGATTTTCCAGCACCGACCGAACCGATGATCCCTACTCTTTCACCTTTTTCAATTTTCAGACGCGGAACCTGTAAGGGGTGATGGCGACCTGGAAACTCATAAGTCATACTATCAATCCACCACTCGCCATTTAAAATATCTGGAGAAAGGGTGTTACTTTCTAGTTGGTTTTCTGTTTCCATTTTCAGAAACTGGTTTAATGCATTCTCAGCAACTTTTGCCTGAGCGGCCTGAACTAACAGCATAGGAATGCTTGCAACGGGAGCCAATATTCGTCCGGCAATAATTGAGCTGGCAAGAATGGCTCCGCTAGTGATATTGGTTGTCGTGGCAGCCAATGCTGCACCTGCGGCTACGACAAGCGCATAGCCTACTTGTTGGAAAAATTGTGCCGTATAGGCGGTTGATTCGGAAATATGTCTGATACCCATATCGTTTTCCAACGCTTCAACTGACATCTTATTCCAGCGAGAAGATAATGCCGTAAATATGTTATTTGCTTTAATGGTTTCCAACCCTTGAATGGTTTCCAGAAGCAATCCTTGTTTACGGTTCTGAGTGGTAAATTTCTTTCTTGAATAAGTTCTTATTCTGTAATGTTGTAATACACCATACAAAACCATCATAAGGAAGATCACTGCTGGTATAGACGCTACCAGAGGGCCGGAAAGCAGGAAGAGGGCAAATAAAAATAGAATAGCGTAGGGGGCATCAACAATGCCAAATGAAAATAGAGTGACAAAAAAACCTCTTATTGCTTCATAACCTTGTAGTTGTGAAGAAAAGGTCCCGGAATTGACTGGAATAACGTCAAGGCGGACTTTCATCAATGAATCATAAATATAAACTGAAATCGTTTTGTCCAAATAGGACACGATATGTTCAACAATTCTGCTGCGTAATTTTTGTAATGTATACTGGAAGCAGTAGGCCAGTAAAACGCCAATGGTCAAAACAATTAATGTGTCAGTACCTTGTCTTGGTAAAACTCTGTCATATACCTGCATGCTATACAACGCAGTACCAATAGCAATTAAATTGATAGTGGAGCCAGCAAGGAAAACATAAAGCCATATGGATTTCTTATCATTTAATAGCCCGGTAACGAGTTTTTTAACTGACATTGTTTTTTTGTATTCATTATTTGCTTTGTTTTTATTCATGGGTGGAAAAACCTTCCTTTTTATATTCCCCAGTATATATTTTTAATTTCCACTCATAAGCGGCAATAGAAGATTGTAGCTGGGCATAGGATATTTCAGAGGCGCTAAGCTCTCGGGCTGCGTTCAACAGGTCAATCCATGTTTTTTGTCCAAACTCAAACTGTCGCGTATAGGATTCAAGTACTTTATTATTTTCAGTAGTTTGGTTTTTGATGAGGTTGATTCTCGATAATGCAGAGTTAAGGCTAACGACTGTACTGTAAATATCATTTTGAAGATAAATTTTTTCACTCTCAAGGTTATATTTCAGGGCGTCGACACGCTGTGTTGAGTTACTATAATCATAGTAACTGGTAAATCCAGCCCCTGGAGTATACTGGATATTGACCATGATTTTATTGTCAGTGAGTGTGCCGCTATTATTATTTTTATACTGCTCCCGTGAGGCCACAAGGTTAATGTTGGGGAATAAATTAGCCCTTTTGACATCTGCTTGACGACTGGCTACCAGAATATCACTATGAAGCCTTTTGAGAGTAGGTGAGTGTTCAACAGAGCGTTCCAGGTATTTCTCCAGCGGATAACTTTTTTCATTCAATGGGAAGGAGAATGCAAGGTATTTGGAATCAAGACCAATACCAACAACACGTGAAAGATTGTTTAACGCAGTTATCTTATCTGCGTTAATAGTGGCAAGATCGCTCTCCGCCTGCATTACTCGGGATCGGATAAAGGTCAGATCTGCTTCACTTGACCGACCGCCTGCTATGCGATTTTCGATGATATTTTGATAGCGCTGATAGCGTGCGAGAGTTTGTAATATGACTTTTTCCTCTGCTACTTTACTTTGATAGGTTCGCCAGAGATCGATGATACTCAATGCTAATTTATATTTGACTTCGTAAACGCCATCCTCGGCCGATCGGACTCTGGCTTGTGCATATTCAAGACCCGATGTAAGTTTGCCACCTGTCCATAACGGCTGGGTTAAACTAGCACTAAAATTATCACGTCCTTTATTCGCATTACCGTACGATATACTGGGGGTAGGAAGAAACTGATTTCTTGCAGCGCTGACTTCTGACAGCGCTGCATCGACGTTGAATTGACTGGATGTAACGTTGGGATTGTATTGAAAAGCAATACCAATCATCTCTTCTACAGAAATATATTTTGTTTCCGAAACGTGAAGGCTTTCGGCGTTTGGTGATGCTATCGATAAGGTAGAGCCTGAAGCGCTTAATAATACTATTGTCAGATGCTTTCTCAAGAAATTAACCCCTGGCTTGCTGAACATACTTAATCCTTGAAATTGAAATAAATTTTTTTGATTTTTATAAAATAATAGTGAATGGCTTTAATGCTACTGATGATATAAATCAGTCAGATTTATGATTATTTTTTATTTTAGGGTGAATGGCATTTTTCGCAATGCTGATGTCCAATGCAATATAATCTACATGAGATTTTTATTGATTCAGATTACCGTTTGTGAGATTCGCCTTTGTTCTCAATTGACTGATTTTATTGCATTTTTCCCTGTGGTTATTTTTCAATCACTAGGACTGGCATTTTTTTATGTGTAAATTTATATATTCTAATGGCGGTTCTTGTTTTTTATATGATGTGGGGCGAAGTGAAATAGAGGGCTACTGGTTTACTGTTATTGGAAACGAGATGAAGATAGTAAAATCTTTCAATTGTCATTTCCTTATTTTAAAGGCCTGACACGGAAATTAAAAACCGTATCAGGCCTTTACGGTTAGATTACAGAGGTTATTGAGTTTTTAATATCGGTGTCTACTATCAGCTGTGCTGAATTGTTAGCGGTGTTATAAACATGATAAGTTTGTCCTCCGGCAGTGACATCATTGCTATAAACCCAGGTACCGCTGGTGATGGTTAATGTACCTGCATTTACGCTAGCTGAAGTGATCACCATTTGATGTTGGCCATTGGCAGTATTTAAACCTGCAAAAATTTTATCATCAAAGATGTTACTGTCCGACTGCAATACATCCGACAGGGATAGTGTCAGCGCACTTTTATCATCTCCCAAATCAACGCGAGCAACTTTTCCATGTGAGGAGAGTTGGGTAAAATCTATTTGCCTTCCATTGGTAACCTGCACACCTGGTAAGGCACTATTATTACCGATAGCCGAGCCATTAAGAGAAGTCTGTACAACAATATTCAACTGTTCGTTTGTAACTATATTAATAGTATAGGCACTGGAGGAACTGAGAATAGTATCATCTGCA
This sequence comes from Cedecea selenatireducens, assembly GCF_042138895.1. Classification (NCBI taxonomy): domain Bacteria; kingdom Pseudomonadati; phylum Pseudomonadota; class Gammaproteobacteria; order Enterobacterales; family Enterobacteriaceae; genus Cedecea; species Cedecea selenatireducens. The sequence goes on from NZ_JBHIKW010000008.1 coordinate 147,368, forward strand.
GCTACAATTTTAGCTGTTATATTGTGGTTTCCTACAGTTAAGCCAGATGCAGAATAAGTCCATGTATTGGTGATAGGATCAACGGTGGCATAGCCAGCCAGCTTTGTTGTATCAACATATATCGCCACATGCTCACCAGCGAGAAGAGGCGATGTAAGCGTGCCCCTTAAATCAGGGCTTGTATCATCACTACTTGATCCACTCGCAAATAATCCCGTGTGGAATCCAGAGTCATCGTTTAAAGAAGTGATACTGGTTACCGCATAGTTATAGGTGAACCTTGGTGAGAAATTCCCTAGATCCCCGGTGCCGCTGTTCTCAACTCGGGCTGTGATGTTACTTTCACCTGCTGCAAGGCTCGGAGTATAGCTCCACGTTAGTCCTGAAGCATCGACGATTGCGGAACCTAATTTTGTACCATTACGGTATATGACCACGCTTTCTCCTGGCCGAAGCGCGTTGCTGATGGTACCTCTCAGCGTGGGGGTATTGTCATCTGTAGAAACAGACGTAGTCACTGTCCCCTGATTGACCCCCTGATTATCGGTATAACCGGTAATGTCAGTCGTTGTTAATAATGCTCCTGTACTTGGTACAATGATATTAACATAACCGCTAACGGAAATATTGGATAAGGTGCCGTCCTGATTTTCTACTTTAAGCTCAATACTGTGCTGACCCAATGCGAGTGGTGTTAAAAATGCGTATGTGGCAACGGTTCTGGCAGCATTTAATGTCGCCATGCCGACTTTCACACCATCAAGATATACTGATACCTGCTCTACGCTTAACAATGCAGAAGTAAAATTAAGTTTGACCTCAGGTTCATTATCATCTGTATTTAGTCTTGATGTAGAGGAAGTGTTTCTAAATAGTGTTTCCCCGGTAACGCTACCTACATCATCTCCGTAAGTGCCTCCGAATGCATTAGTGGTGATTATTTCATTCACTACTTTAGCCGCTGATGATACTGATGTTCCACCGGTCGCCTGGTTATAAACTTCGGCGGTGACATTTTTCAGGCCTGCTGAGTAATAAGTATATGACCACGCTAATCCAGTACTGTCTACAGTTGCATAACCATTCAATAAAGTACCACTGGCATAAATACGTATCACATCACCAGGTTTTAGCTGTGTTGATAGTGTGCCGTTAAGTACAACTGCTGTGCTGTTAGAGGGAATAGCAATTGAGTGCCCGTCGGGTACAACGACACCTCCGTTTGTCACTGTTGTAATAGCGACAACTTGAGTTGGTACATAACCTGGATCTACAACATTAATCTGATAATCAGATGGTGAGCTAATAACCGTTCCTGCACTGTTCTCTATAACAGCACTTAGATTGTATGAACCAGTAGTCAACGTTGGTGTAAACGACCAGGTTCGTGTTACAGCATCGACTACAGCATAACCAATTCGACCGAGAGTTTTGTCGTAAATTGCTAATTGTTCACCGCTGGCTAATGGTTGACTTAAAACACCACTTAATAAAGGTGTCGTATCATCTGTTGTTCCATTTTTTTCAATGTTACCGGTTATAGTTCCTACGTTGTCGCTCATCTTTAAAGATGAAGTCAAATAATTATAGGTAAATGTTGTTTGTGAGCTATTTGTTACAAATGAACCGCTCTCCATTTCAACCCTAACGGTATAATTATTTTGGGATGAGGTTAGCTCAGCAGGAGTATAAGTCCACGTTAAAGTATTGTTATCAATGGATGTAATTATCGAACGTACTGTACCATTATAGATAGCCAATACTTCCCCTGCTTTTAAGGCAGTTGAAAGTGTTCCCGTAAATGTTGGAGTGCTATCATAACCCACACCCCCATCTGGGATCACAAGGTTACGACCTGAATCCTCCGTCGCTCCGTTAATTGTAATAACCTGAGAGGGTACAATGAGGACGTTAATCGTGTCTGCTGTGAGTAATACGGTTGAGCCACTCTCAACCTTTGCGGTAAAAGCATGATTGCCATCAGATAAGGGTGTTTGAACCTGGAATGACCAACGTTGTGTCGTTTCGTTAATAGTCGCTTCTCCCAGTCGTGTAGTACCATCATAGATATATATATGCTGTCCCGTGCTTAGCTTAGATGTAATACTGCCGGATAAAAGTGGAGTACTGTCATCTGATACTACACCTGGGTTTGTAAGCGTATAGTTGCCATCTTTTTGTCCAGGTCTGTAATATGATTTAATGTCAGGGTTGTTTCCTAATAATAAATCAGAATTGGAATGATTTATCATCGATGTTGATGATATTGAAAGCACGGTGTCGAGCTGGGTGTTGCCATACCCAGAAGCTCTGAGATAAATAAGTGTTATGTTATAATTTGCCCCTAGATCTATTTCAAACCATCCTTTACCATCAGGGTTCGCTACATATCCAATATTTCCATATCCCGACGCTCCATTGTTCAGAAGAGTGTTCCCGCCACCACTAGACGTTATATTCAGTTTGTTTAGTGCAACGTTGGTTAGAACGCCGTTAACCATCGCCCATACTTCAACATCACCGGCACCAAATGTTGATGCAGTCAGTCCGGACAAGCGCACATAGCGCACTGGGTTATTTAGCGGTAGGTCGCCTGTATTAAACGTCGAACCGTTTAGCGTTGGGGTATTATCGGTAAAAGTATCAATTGTTAATCCAGAAACAATAAACACTCGCTCACCGGATGTTGCACCATTTTGCCCGCTGGTGTTTTCAACCCTGGCAGTCAAATTATGAGTGCCGCCGCTGAGTGGACCTACTGCCAGTGACCAGGTGAGTGCGCTCGGGTTACTGCTGTCTACTGTTGCAGTACCTAGTCTGGTTGTACCATCGTATACCACTATGCTATCCCCCGAGCCCAGAGTGGCAGAAAGTGTTCCGCCGATAAGGGGGGTGATATCATCGGTAACACCATTATTCGCTATGTTTCCCTGAGATCCTCCAGCATTATCGTTAACGGTAGTTATCTCAACCGTCTGGTAAGGCACGAATGTTAGCGTGAAATCGTCGCTGGCAATCAGAATGGTACCGTCTGCTTTTTCAATTTTTGCCGAGAACGTATGCTCACCTGAACTCAGGCCTGTTGTTGGCGTATATTCCCATCCTGTTCCTGATGCGTTAACGGTGGCGTATCCCAAACGTGTAGTGCCATCATAAATGCCCACTTTTTCACCGCTTAGAAGTTGCGCTGTTAATGTACCACTCAACGTTGGCGTTGCGTCATCGGTACTACTTCTGCTGGTGAGCACTCCAGTGGATGTACCAACATTATCTGAAGCGCTAAGGGTGGATAAACTCGTAATATTGGTATTGAACGATGCTGAATCAGCGCCATTTAATCCGGTATCTTTTTCTACCCTGGCGGTGAAACTATGGGTGCCGGTACTCAGAGAGGAGGCTGTATATGACCATGATGTTCCCTGGGAAATTGTTGCTGTTCCCAGTCTTGTATTGCCGTCATATATGGCCAGCGTTTCGCCACTTCTTAGCGTTGCGCTGATTGTCCCTGAAATAACCAGACTGGAATCATCGGTCGAACTGTTATTACCTACGTTTCCGGTCGTTACCCCAACATTATCTGCAACTCCGGTGATATTCGCGGTCGTTGTGGGCGCCGCTGTCTCAATAGTTACCGTATAAGCTGTTCCGGCTGTGGACTGATTACCGGCGGCATCCGCCACGCGAGCGGTGTAGGAGGGCGTTGAGCCATTGGCCAGCGTTCTGGTGTCGGCATAGCTCCAGGTATTGTTGACGCTGTCAACGGTAGCGGTTCCCAGGAGCGTGGTACCGTCATAGACCTTCACGGTCTCGCCGGTTACCAGGGCTGAACTGAGGGTGCCGGAGACAACCGGGCTGGTGTCATCGGTACTGCCACCCCGGGCTACGTTGCCGGTCACAGTACCCACATCATCCGCAACGCCCGTGACGGAGGCGGTTGTTATCGGCGCCGTTGTGTCGATGGTTACCGTATAAGCTGTTCCGGCTGCGGACAGATTACCGGCGGCATCGGCCACGCGAGCGGTGTAGGAGGGCGTTGAGCCATTGGCCAGCGTTCTGGTGTCGGCATAGCTCCAGGTATTGTTGACGCTGTCAACGGTAGCGGTTCCCAGGAGCGTGGTACCGTCATAGACCTTCACGGTTTCGCCGGTTACCAGGGCTGAACTGAGTGTGCCGGAGACGACCGGGCTGGTGTCATCGGTGCTGCCACCCCGGGCCACGTTGCCGGTCACAATACCCACATCATCCGCAAGGCCCGTGACCGATGCCGTAGTTGATGGGGGAGTGATGTCCACAATAACATTATACCCAGGCTGGGCATTCGACTCGCTACCGAGGGCATTAGTGACTTTAGCTGTATAGAATGGTTTAGCACCATCGTCGAGCGTTCGGGGATCCGTGAAGTTCCAGGTAAGATTGAGATTATCAATAACGGCAGTGCCCAGAAACAACGTACCGTCGTAAATGCGTACGGTATCGCCAGCCTCGAGCGCCTTGTCCAACGTTCCTTGCAGTTCTAGAGTGGTATCATTCGTTACTGCACCACGTGCGACTTGTCCTGAGTCATCTTGCACACGGCTAATGCTAGCTGTCGCCGCCGGCAAAAGATCAACAATATTTACTTTGTAGGCAACCCCAGCGGCCGACTCTATGCCCGTGGAATTGATGACCTGTGCGGTATAGGAAGGTTTATCACCATTTACCAGCGTTCGGGTATCATTATAGCTCCAGGTATTGCTGGTATTATCAACGGTAGCTGTTCCCAGGAAGACGCCGCCGTCATAAATACGGACCGTCTCGCCATCAGCAAGTGAACCACTCAAATTCCCTGAAAGCTGCAGGTGTGTATCGTCGGTGTTGCCCCCGTTGACGACCTCACCGGTTATTGCGCCAACATCATCAATAACAGAGGTGATGGCTGCCGTAGCTGTTGGTGGCAGGGTAGAGATATGAATAACATAAGGTGTACTGGGCGGTGACTGTCTTCCTTCACTGTCGGAAACCAACACAGTATAAGACGGATTATCACCATTTTTTAGCGATCGGGTATCCGTATAATGCCAGGTATTGGTGGCGCTATCATAAATCGCATTGCCCAACAAATTACCGTTATCGAATATTTTTATGCTCTGACTGGCGGTAAGGGGGGCGCTGATTGAGCCCGATAGCACCGGATTTGTCGCGTCGGATGTACCACCTCTTGCAATATTCCCGATAATAGTGCCGATATTATCATTGATTCCAGTAATATCAGGGACTGGAAGTTCAGTTACCTCCGGAGATATGGGGTTGGTAGGGGCGCTGGGTTTGGAATCATGATCTGAATGATGATTATTAAATAAAATAGCCATAGCGCCGCCTACAGCGCTGGCACCCAGGGCCCACCACCATGCGACTTTTTTATCGTCGTCATCATCGTTTTTATCAATCGTTTTTTTAGCGTCCTTCGTCACTTCGGCTTTTGCCTGAGCAATAGTATTCCTGGCGCTGTTTACCTCTGTTATAACCGGCTGGTTATTATCTTTTATATTGAGCGCTGGTGAAGGGGTGTTACTTAATGGTGTTTTCGGCTTCATGTTTAATTGATTTCCACTGAAATGAGAATGAGCAAGCGAAGGGTAAAGCACTCCCTTTTTAATTTTCTTTTTTTAGTTTAACCAGAATTACTGTATGTACAATAGATTAGAGTATTGATGCGTTATTTTATATTTTAATTTTTATCCGCCGTTATGTGTTTATCTTTTTGTTAAAAATCAATAAAAACAATGAATTGTGTTTTTGATTTGATTTGATTTGGATTGGTTTTTTGTGTTTATTTTATTGTGTAACTTTACACATGTGTATTTTTGCTTGTGTAGTTGGAGTGTGATGAAGGGGGAAGTATCGCTTGATAATACTTTAGCACGTGTAAGGAGAGGCCGATTTTATCAGGTTTTTATAATCGGCCACTTCATTAAACTAAATCGATCGGTCTGCGTTTTAAATGATGATTACATGGCTGTTTATCAGGGTCGTAACATCTGTAGTATTCAGTACTGTACCTTGCAAAATAATATTTTGCATTGTAGTGCCTGTACCTTTTCCATCGATATCAATCGTAATGTTGGTATTACCACCCCCGGTGGTTATGGTTACCCAATCGGCTATGTTAGATCCGCTACTTCCTTTTAAGCCAACCAGTAAGTCGCCGATATCTAGTTTGTCGCCGCTTGTGCCATTCCACGCCTCAAAATCCTTGATGATATCGGTGGCGTTGCCAGTGGCATCTCCCGCACGCCAGACAAATAAATCGTTATCCGTGGCTGTGCCTCCGATACCTCCGCCCCGACCCCACATAGTGTCATTGCCGCGGCCACCAATAATAGTGTCATTACCATAACCGCCCATTATCCAGTCATTGCCGTCCCCTGCGTCGATATAATCATTGCCACCACCCATTACTTGCTCAAACATCCGGTTTTCTGTGTTACTGCCGCCGGGTCCATCTCTTAGAGCATTCAGGGTAGTGTTGTACGCATCTGCAGTAGTTCCGGTATTGTCTGTGGCGCCAGCAATATTTTTTCCATCAGATTCAATGATAGCCGCGCCTTTATTCGTCGTATTATCTGAATCTGCGTCAACGGCTGCACCGCCACCGCCGGAGGTTCTGTTGCTACCATCAGGTCCATATCCGGCTGAACCGCTAACGGCTGCACCCAGAGTGCTGCCTGAAGAAATGCTGGTTGTATTTGTGCCACCATTGCCTCCATTACCGGCGCCGACTCCACCCACGGCACCTGTTGACCCTCCAACATAAAAACCACCGCCGCCGCCACCACCGCCACCATATCCACCTGCTGAGCCGTTCATGGTGTTATTGACGTTAGAACCAGAGAATCCATCACCAAAAATAATATCGTTCCCAGCCCCGCCAAAGATTCGGTCATCGCCACCGCCGCCTGCGCCAGGTGCACCGGTGCGTGTTCCTGACGCTCCACCGCCACCCCCACCGCCAGAACCATCGCCGAAAATAAGATCGTTCTCTGTGGTACCAATTAAAGTATCGGCGAGGCCAATGCCGGCGCTACCGGCTTCACCGGTTCCCGATGAGACACTTATTGCACCTTTTCCTCCTTTTCCTGATTCATCTCCCCAAATAACAGCCTGTGAATTTCCTATATTAAATTGGAGATTGCCATGAATATCATATTGACGGCCCCATGCATCAGGTTCAGAAATGGTATAAGAAACTTCAGCTGCAGTACCATTTTCAATAAGCGATGAGGGGGTTTGGTTATAGGTAATGCGCACTTTACCGGATACGATATCTTGCATAGTGATTCGGGTTGTGACGTTACCGTTCAGATAAACAGTGGCATTAGTGAGGATGTCAAAGGTGATGAATATCTTATCGGGGCGAGCATCCGGCTGTAAGCCAAAATGAGCCAATGTCAGTATTTCTCCATTGGATGAGCCATTGACTAAAAATCCATCTGATGGTTGATCGGAACTGCTAGTAGAGCGATTGAGTTGAAGGGCTGTTTGTGGCTGCAGGCTGGCAAGAGGGCCAGAAGCATCCACAAGCTGGCTGCCAAGTGATATCACAGCGCGGTTACCCGCGAGGTCGACCTGCTGAATTTTTAAATTGGTATAGTTGCCAGCAGGAATATTTACCCATTGATCCAATGTTGCCGTGGCGGCGCTGGTGGTAAATGTCGCTAGTTGCTCGCCTGTATCAACGACACCATTATTGTTTGTGTCGTTAAAAAAGATAATGGTGGATGATACTTCACCAGTACCTGTTAGTTGGGGTTCTGTACTGATAATACCATCGTCGTTAGCGCCGCTATTTAATTTTGCCGTAATGACCGAGCTGGTATCAAGAATTATTGGGCTATGTGCCGCAGATGCGGAGGAGCTATTTCCGGCGGTATTATTCGCGATTGCCTTAATATTATTGTAAGTCCCGCTGGCCATAACCGTGGTTGTAATACTGGTTGTACCATTAGCACTGAGGGTTCCGCTCCCCAGTAATTCCCCTGCATCTACCACACCATTGTTATTAACATCATTGAATACGCGAACGGCAGAACCATCGGTTCCTGTGAGATTAAAGGTCATTGTTGTAACGTTAGTCACATTATCCGTATCGGATGTACCGCTATCGGAGGACGCACTGAGATCAAGCGTAGGCGTTGAGGGCGTGATAGGTGTAGTTCCTGTATATACCGTCACGGTATAAGCGGTTCCGGCGGCGGATTGTGTACCTAATGAGTCAGTTACGCGGGCGGTATAGGAGGGTTTATCTCCGCTCGAGAGCGTTCTGGTATCGGTGTAGCTCCAGGTTCCACCGGCTGTATTGATGGTGGCGGTGCCGAGGAAAACCAAACCGTCATAGATACGCACACTTTCACCTGTAGCAAGTGTTGCACTCAATGTGCCCGAAATTACCAGGCTTGTGTCGTCAGTTGTGCCTCCATTGGGGACGTTGCCGGTAACGGGCCCCACGCTATCCGTTACTCCGGTCACCGCTGCGACAGTTGTCGGACCTGTGGTTACCACATTCACATGGTAGGCAGAACCCGCTGTTGAAAGATTACCTGCTGCGTCTGCCACCTGTGCGGTATAAGAAGGGGTTGCACCATTTGCCAGAGTGCGTGTTTCCGTATAGCTCCAACTGTTTGTAGCATTATTAACGGAAGCAATTCCGAGGAAAGTAACGCCGTCATATATACGCACGACTTCACCGTTAGCCAGAGATGTGCTGAGAGTACCGGAAATGACCAACTGGGTGTCGTCAGTTGTCCCTCCGTTAGCAACATTCCCCGTAACTATACCAACATTGTCGGCTACTCCGGTAACACTAGCCGTGGTTGTCGGGGCAGTGGTATCAATAGTCACACTATAAGCCGTGCCTGACGCTGACATATTGCCGGCTGTATCTGCAACCCGTGCGGTATAAGAAGTGATTGCACCGTTGAGTAGGGTACGAGTGTCGGTATAACTCCAGTTGTTGGTGCTGGGGTTAATTGTAGCCACGCCAAGAAATACCGTGCCGTCATAGATTCGGACCGTTTCGCCGGTTGCCGGGGTTGCGTTAAGCGTCCCGGTGATGACCAGTCTGGTGTCATCAGTCGTTGTGCCATTTTCAACGTTGCCGGTGATAATTCCCGTATCATCGGCAACGCCAGTGACGCTAGCTGTCGTCTCCGGCACGGAAGTCACAATGGTCACGTTCCATGCTGTTCCAGCCGTAGAGAGATTACCAGCAGCATCAGAAACTTGTGCCGTAAAAGAAGGTGTTGCACCATCATCCAGGATTCTGGTGTCGGTGTAATGCCAGGTTTTATTTACGTTATCAACGGTAGCGGTACCCAGGAAGGTAGAGCCATCATAAACACGCACGCTTTCTCCGATCTCCAGTGCCTTGTGCAGCGTGCCGCTTATTTCGAGGCTCTGGTCATCAGTTGTGCCGCCAGCAGCGACCTCGCCTGTGACAATACCTACATTGTCAGTTACCGCAGTGACTTCGGCTATATTGGTTTCAATCGTGACGCTGTAAGCATCACCTGCATCTGACTGAGCGCCAATACTGTTTGCAACCCGTGCGGTATAGGAGGGAGACGTGCCATTCGTCAGAGTTCGTGTATCGGTGTAACTCCATGTGCTAGTGCTGACATTAATCGTGGCATTGCCGAGGTATGTCGTACCGTCATATATACGCACAGTTTCCTGTAAGGCGGGGACTTTGCTAAGCGTACCTGAAATAACCAGATTGGTGTCATCGGTAGTACCGCCGTTTGCCACGTTGCCGGTGACAGCACCCACGTTATCCGTTACTCCGGTAACAGTAGCTGTCGTGGCAGGGACAGTCGTATCTATGGTGACGCTATAGGGCGTACCTGCGTCAGACATATTTCCTGCTGCATCAGCAACTCGTGCTGTATAAGAAGGCGCTGCGCCGTTTTTCAGGCTTCGCGTGTCTGCATAACGCCAGGTATTGTTGCTTAAATCAACGGTAGCAATACCCAGGAAGGTGGCGCCATCATAAATGCGAATGGTCTCTCCGTTTGCTGCTGCGGCGCTAAGCGTACCTGAAATAACCAAACTGGTGTCGTCAGTTGTTCCCCCGTTAGCAACATTACCCGTGATGACCCCAGCATCGTCAGCTACGCCGGTGACTATTGCTGAGGTAGCTGGCACAGAAGTATCAATGGTTACGCTATAGGGCACACCTGCAGCGGACTGATTTCCTGCGGCATCGGTGACTCGCGCGGTATAGGAGGGGATGGCACCGTTAACCAGGGTACGGGAGTCAGTATATGTCCAGGTTTGATTTACCCTGTCAACGCTGGCCATACCAAGAAACGTCATGCCGTCATAGACGCGGATGGTATCACCCGCCACAAGGGGGCCGTTAAGCGTCCCGGAGATAAATAAATGCGAGTCATCGGTTGTATTGCCGCTCGTAACATTGCCGGTAATAATCCCAACGTCATCTTCAACTCCGGTCACGGTTGCCGTTGTCGTAGGCGGGGATGTATCTATAGACACACTCCATGACGCACCGGATGAATTAAAATTCCCATCAGAATCGGCAACCTGGGCGTTGTAAGATGGTTTGTCGCCGTCGCTAAGTGTACGGGCATCGATATAACGCCAGGTCTGCCCGATGTTGTCCACGATAGCCGTTCCCAGGAAGGTTTTGCCGTCATAGATGCGAACAGTTTCACCGTCTTTCAGTGGGGCGCTTAGCGAGCCAGAGAGCTGTAAACTTGTCTCATTCGTTGCTCCGCCATTCTCCATGACGGTGCCAGTATGAGTCACCACACTGTTAATGTTGGCGGTCGTGGTGGGGAGAATGACAATATGAATCTCATAAGACTCACTCACCTGCGACGCTGTGCCATCACTATCGATAACCTGAGCGGTATAGGACGGATTAACACCATTCTTCAACGATCTGGTATCAGCATAACGCCAGGTCAGGGTGGCAGCATCGAAAGTGGCATTGCCGAGGAAATTACCGTTGTCGAATATGTTTATGGTTTGTCTGGCGGTGAGGGGGGCTGTGGTTTTGCCTGTTAATATAGGATTTGCATCATCTGAAATCCCACCTCTTGTAATATTCCCGATAATGGGGCCAACATTATCATTGATCGCGGTTATTTCTGCGCCGGGTATCGCCGTCACACCTTCAGGCGGCGTTGGCCTGGCTGGCAAGTCAGGGCGTGGTTCATCTCCTGAACTATGACCACCCAATATCGCTGCCGTAACGCCACCCAGCGCGCCAATACCCAGAGCCCACCATCCAAGTTTTTTATAGCCCTCGTGATCATCTTTATTCTCAACGTTTTTTTTTGCTTCACGGGTTATCAGATGAGAGCCAGGGGTAACGGTGGTTTGTCCTGCCCCCGGACCTGATATGATCTGTTCCTGGCTATTCTTAGTGGAATTTTCAATTGATTCTTTATGGCGGGCTGAATATGTTTTCTTCATAGAAAAATACACTTCTATATGATTAGAGAGAAGTTGGTAAATGTTTGGAGTTGTAGATGTTGCATAAATCCAAAGTGTTATTTATTCATTCTAACTCAAAACAAATGTTAAACAATTAATGAATCAGTGACCATTCTGGCGATCGGCCTTTTTGTCTTAAGTTATGTGTACTAATGCAGTGTTTATTTAAATTAAAAAACCTTTCTTAACATGGTGTTATGCTCTTCCTGAGGTGCGTTTTTTTGCGAGGGCGTAATTGGGTTTTGTGTAATATTACTCATCCATCCCGAGCTGGCTAGGAATTTTCTTGCTTGCAAAGTTATAATCGTGATTGCGGGTGTTGTTAAGTATCACATATATCAGTGTCTGATGAGCTTGCCTAATTATGGCTGCCGGCGTTGTTAGTGTGCCTTTCATTTTATTTTACTTTGTATTCGCTGGGGCTAAGAAGATGAAAACCTTCTCTTTCAAGAGATTCGATGCTTTTTATGCATGTGCTAGTGTTGGGGTTAGATATTTTATTTATTTTATAAAGGCCTTCTGGTCAGTGATTTTGTTGGTTGCTGGCGGTGTTTTCCTTTTTCTTGATGACATCGTTTCATCTATAAAATCCACGCCGCATCCGGCATTGGTATATACTATTTTTGCTTTTTTGATTATGGGTATTGTTTTGGCTGGGTGGACATTAATAAAATTGTTTTTCTACGATTCTTTTGCCAGAAAATGGCGTAGAAGCGATAGTTCTCAATATGCCACCCTGGTCAATGGTTTATCACATGCGATGCCCTATAAAGAGGCCTTTGGTTTATTAGTCAGCTATGTCGAAAATCCTTTAAATCATCACCGAAATGAATTGCAGCGTCAGGTCGAGCATGCTGAAAAAGAGATCGGCGAGAGACTTTCTTTCCCGGGCTTTATTGCAGGAGCATTGGTTGGCATTGGGCTGGTGGGAACGTTTATCGGCCTGCTTGGCGCACTTGAGGATTTGGGCAAACTTTTCGCCGCGTTAACCGGCGGGGGGGATAATAGTGACCCAACGGCAATGTTTAGTGCCATGCTTGTGCAACTTCAGGCTCCGATGAAGAGCATGGGTACTGCATTCGTTGCTTCACTTTATGGCTTGTTGGGATCTTTGATACTCGGCGCTGTTGTACTCTCCGTGGGGAAAACTGCCACCACATTACTGGGGCGGGTTCACGATACGGCATTCGATACCTTCGATAAGTTATCCATGAATTATGCTGCTCTGCAGGTGGTAAATGAAAAAACGCAGGTGAGCGATTCAGAGATGGTTCAGTTGGTAATGATCAAGGATGATTTACTATCAAAATTCTTTAATGTTACCCAGCAGCTTAGTGCAGTCACAGAGGCAATGACTGCGACCGCAAAGGCGCTCAATGAGCGTAACCTCATCGATAAAAAATTCACAACTGTATTGAGTTCTGGCTCCCACTGGATTGATTCATGGCAGCAAATAAATGAGCAACTCACTAGTTTGCGTTCTGAGCAGCAAGGGCAAAATACAAAATTGTTACTTTCAAATAATGACATATTAAAAGCTATTAACACCTCAAGCGAAAAAATGGCGTTGTTCAATACCTTGTTAGCCGAAGCATTAGATGCATCAGAGGGGAAGGTATTTTCTGTTGGGAATGAAGTTTCGATGATTCTCGACGGGCTAAATGCCTGCCGTTACTCCTTTGAGGGTGTATCAGCTAAATTACGTACAATTGTTTCAATGTCAGTAGATAGAGATTAAACAATATGGCCACCGCAGATACGAAAATTACATTAAATAATATTGCCCTAAGTGATGTTAAAGAAATAAAAGTAGCAGATACCGACCTTGTTATTACCTTAAGGTCTGGGAAACGTGCAGTAATCAAGGATGGTGCGCTAAGGTCAATGATTGATAGCCAATTTAAAATTCAATTTACTGACAAAGAGATCGAAGGCGCAGCGCTGTTACGCATGGCCGGTAAAATGGAAGTTAGTGAATTAAGTGATGTGGCTGTTGCGAGTGCGGATCAATCTAATGAGGATGTACTGGTCAGTGACAGTGGTGCTTCGGACAATAAGACTGCGGGATCTGCAAGCGCTGTGAGTGAGAATGCCACGTCCACGGCAGTGGCACCAGATGGTATTTTTGCGACGATACTTAAATGGGCTCCAACAGCAACTATCATCGGAGCGGTAGGGGCTGTAGCGGGAGTTTTCTTGGGTGGCGGAGGTGGAGGGGGCGAAAGCGGCGGTGCAACAACAACAACTACTCTTCCTCCAACATCAACGCCTGTGCCGACAAAATTGGATTTGACCAAAGCAAGCATAGACGGTGTGAATGCAATTGAGGCTCAGTCGACAGACGGGGTTGTCAGTGTCGTTGCAGCTTCAGGGACAGTCGTATCACTTTCATTTGCCGGTACCAATGGGACTGTAACTCGTCAGGTAACAGGGGCAGGCGCGGAGCTTCCCGTTGCTATTACTTTGACGGCAGAAGAGCTTGCTCAATTGGGACAAGGCAATATTGTGGTTACGGGGTCTACTTCATCCGGACAGGTTTTGCCTGCGGTAAATTTTTTGTTAGATACCATTGCGCCCGACGTGGCTGAAGCACTACTTGATAAGAAATCAGATTCTGGTGTGAAAAATGATGATTTTATCACGGCAAAAAATAACCTCTCCTTTAACGTGAAAGGAGAGCTAGGAGCAACAGTTAAAATATATAATGACAGCAACAATAATAACAAGTTAGATGAAGGTGAGTTGATTGGACAAACAACCCTAAAAGGGAGTGCGCAAGGCGTTGTGGATGTTGCATATCTTGCACAAGGTGAATATAACAATCTGAAAGTCTTACAAGAAGATATTACAGGTAATCAAAGTGCTTCGACAAAGCTGGCGGATATTACGATTGATAATACCGTGCCTGATTCTCAGGTAACATTAACACCTGGGAGTGATAGCGGCATTAATAATGATAATATTACTTATAATACTAAGGTCACGGTGACGGTAAGTGGCGAAAAAGGAAGCCAGGCGATTGTTTTTAATGATTTAAATAATAATAATAAATTCGATGCCGGGGAGGAGTTGGCTAACTTTACAATGACCGGAGATAAACAGGATATCTCTGTTAATCTTCGTGCCAATGACACCAACAGGTTACAAGTGATCGTTACCGATGTTGCTGGAAACCAGCAGGGGTCAACGCAACCCTTAGTGATTATTGCTGATGTTAATCCCCCAGTGTTTATTGATAAAGTCGCGCTGTTATTATCCAGCGGAAGCAGCATTGATGCGATGGATAATAATATTTTAATAAACTCTTCGCGGGCTACGGAAACGTTAACAGCAGGCCACTTTGGACTGGCCAGCGATTTCCCTAAAAATATTACAATAACATTCTATAATTTAACGAATACCTTAGTTTATAAAGAAGGTGTACTGGCGAACAGCGTAACACTTGAAGATATTATGCTGGGCAGAGTGACTATTGCTTATACGCAGACTGATGCTAACCAGCAGGGGAGCTTCGCGCGCGTGGATTACAGCATTACGCAGCCTTCAGTAAGGAGCGAGTCCGAATTCAAAATCAATGATTCTCTGTCGTTTAAGTCCAGTGATAACGCAATGATTATTTGGGCCGACGGGTCTGGTAATGGCGGGAGCAGTTCAAAATGGACAAGCGGCAGTTCCTATGCTGGAGGAAATGGCGGCGGCAGTAACGATAATATTGTCGGTACCGCACAAGGCGATCTGATATTTGGCGATGGTTCTGGCGGAGGCGGCGGGAGACACCCTTATGCCGGTGATCCGAGTGGGAACTCCCGAGGTGGCCTTGCCGGAGGTGGAGATGATTACATAGATGCCGGAGAGGGAGACGATATTATATTCGGTGATGGTTTCTCCGGTTGGAGTGGTTCGAATGGTATTGGCGGATATGGCGGCGGCGGCGGCGGCGGCGTGTATGGTGGCAGCGGTGGTTTCGCGGGGGGGCTTGGCGCAGCGGCCGGGGGGGGGAATACCGTTGGTAGTAGCGGAACAACCTTAGGCCCAACTCGAAATCCCGGAGGAGGTAATGGCGGCGGCTGGGGGGTCCAAAATAGCAGTATAAATGACTATGTCGCTGAAACGGACGTCGGTGCGAATGGTTCCTCAACTTTTAACAACAGCGGCGTTGTAAGCTCCACCGTTGCGGATGCACGAAGCCAGTTTCTCAGTGGCACCGGACTCATGTTTACCCAGGATATGGGGCGGGGTAATGATATTATAAATGGTGGCGCAGGTAATGATTACATCATGGGTGGCGGGGGTAACGATATTATTACCGGAGGCCGGGGCAACGATATTATGTATGGTCGCGGCGGCACTGGCTGGTTTAATGGTCAAAATCTTACTAACGTAAACGATAATGATTTATTCGTTTGGAAACGTGGCGATGCTACGGGGAGTTCTGTTGATGTGATCCGTGACTTCCAGGTTTGGGATGGTACTAACGGTGACCGCATAGATATTTCACAATTACTGGAAGGATATAACAAAGACACCAGTGACATCAGCCAATGGATCGTCAGTATTCGTAATAACACAACTCAGGCTGGCACACTGGGTTGGGATAGTGGAAAAACAGGGACAGCGATTATTATTGACGTAGATGGCAATGGTCCGGGCACGAATAGCCAAACTATATTTTTAACAAATGTTAATACGCTGCCCACGGATATCCATACATTAATTAGCAACGGTACGATTATTGTTTGAAGACATCATATGAAAACATCTGGTGGGGGGCCAAATGTTTGGCCCGGTTATGTTGCAGCTGTCGCCGGCCTGGGGATTAGTTTGTTGCTTCTTATCGCCGTACTTGGTCTGGGGATTTTTCAAATTGGTGCGAGCATTCATGAGAAAATAGTCCAGGGATTTAAGCCAAACATCGACGGTGACATAAAATTAACCTCTCCGGTAGGAGGTGAGGTTCAAAATGATAAAAAAGAGCTGGCGGCATCCGAAGGAGAAAAAACTACTGCTGTGGCAGAGATGGGGAATAGTGATGCGGCGTTGAATTTACAGAGTAGCGAAGCGGTTCGCGTACTTTCCATAGTGCAAGAGAGCAGTAATGGCCTGTTAAAAAAGGGTTCTAATCCTTTGCTAGACATGCCGGGCAATGAAGGTTCAATTAATAATCACGTAGTTATTGAAAACGATCGAAAAGTGCTGTCTGAAAGAAAAAGTGAAGATGATTCAGATATCACGTATCAGTTTTCCGATGGGATCTACAAGCTGAGTGAGGCAGCAAAAAAAATGTCAACTACCATAGTTGAACAACACCTCGTGGGGTATCGCGTCACCATCTCTGCATCAGCTTCGGTTGATGTTGAAACTGCATCGCGTATTGCTTATATACGCATACTTGCAGTACGTAATTATTTTCTTGACAGTGGTTACGAGCGGGAAAAAGTCATTGTCAAATTAATCCCCGTGTCTCCCGATGTTAGTAATCAAAATGCGGTTAAGATTAAATTCATCAGGGATGATAAACCCACGATAGAGTGATTTTTTAATTTTTTGTGAGGCATCATGAGTAAGCAGGAAGAAATAGATTTCTGGCCAGGGTATGTTGATGCGCTAATGAATTTAGTCTTAAATTTACTCTTCCTCTCAGCGATATTCGCTATCGCTATCTTTGTATTAGGTATGGAGTCTTCGAGGCTACGCGTGATTAATGCGGATAATAAAAACAAATCTTCGCTGGAAAATGCAGCGGTGAATAAAGAACCTTACAAAAGTCGAGTTGACCTTATGATTAACAAAGACCGTAGCGTAGAGGCAAAGAATGAATCCTCATCCGAGGCAGGGGCGGACGGTGATCCAGCCAAGGCATCCTTAGGTGCAGCAATTAATGATGTAAATAACCTGGCTTTATCTAACCAAAAAAATGATAAACCTTCAGCATCATCTGGAAAAACTCTGATTGTAAATGTCACTAGCGATCCAGTCGTTCAGAACGAAAATGTAATAGATAAAGTTATTGTGAAAAAGGAAAGAGATAAACTGCTTGCTATTTTATACCCTAAAGATACTGTTGTAATTGATGATGAAGTGAAGTCTGAACTGAATAGTTTGTTTTCGCAAAGTTTTGCCAATAACCAAAAAGTTCTCATTTGGGGTGTTTCATCGGCGAGTTCTGCCGTTTCAAACCGATTAACTTATTTGCGAATTATGGCGGTGAGAAATGTCTTGTTGGATAAGGATGTGCCTAATAAAAACATTTCTATAAGCATCTATGGCGGGAAGGTAGATGCGGCGGGTGGTAAAATATATATCTTAGGGACAGAGTGATATGTTAAAGGAAATTATATTCGTTGGCGCAAATTTTTTTTTAGCCAAAGGTGTAGCTACTATTATAAATAATCTTGAACACCTTATACCAGAGAGATATTCCGTAGTTATTCTAGTCGAACCTGAATATTGTTATCAAATAAGTAAGGCACAGAAATTCGATGATGATGCTTTGATCGTTATTTTAATGGATCATAAAAATGATTTTAAATTGTTCCAAATGCCAGGGGGTTTTAGTCGTGCAATATATGTTGTCGCTAAAGGATCTTGTGAACAGTTGTATGATGATCTTAAAGTGGCTTTTACTAATAGTGATGAGGGGGGTTCGCTAATACATAACTGCATGTACAAGGATTTTTTTTCTCATCGAGAGACAATGTTAATAACATTAATTATGGAAAATTATTCTTTTTCTTCTATATCAACGATTCTTAATATTTCGATGAAGAGTGTTTATTATTGTCGCTCTGAAATTATGAGGAAACTAAACGTTAGCAACGTTGTTGGTATGTATAATAAAGTTCAGCAAATAAGAAATATGCGGATTTTTTTAACTTAGTCGCTAGCGAGCAGCATGTAGATTTAGTTAAAAGTTTTGTCGAGGTTATGCAATGGGTTTTTTATCAAAAAGAAAGATTTACTCAGCTATTAATAACGGTGAGTTTTATGTTATGTATCAGCCTATATATAATAATGTGACGCAGTTGTTTGACTGCGTAGAGGTTTTTTTACGTTGGAGAAATAATGCAGGCGTGGAAATCAACCCGCTTGAATTTATTTCTCAGGCGGAATCATCTGGCTGTATAATTCCTTTGACTTTACATCTTTTTCATTTGGTCAGGGATGATATTAAGTCATGGTCAGTAATGAAAGATATTAGCATTAGCTTGAATGTGTCTGGTTTACACTTTCAAAGTCAGTTTTTTATTAACGATATCTTTTCGTTAGTGCAGGGAATGCCGAAAAATATTAATTTTATCCTGGAGCTTACCGAGCGTTATCCTTTGCCCAATCATAAACAAATGGTGCAGTTGTTCAATCGATTGAAAGTTATGGGACTGGCATTGTCCCTTGATGATTTTGGTTCCGGCTACAGTAACATTGATACTCTTTCAAAATATCATTTTGACTATGTGAAGTTATCTGGTGATTTGCTAAATGAAATTGACTCAAATGAAAGATCGCTATCCATTGTAACGGGGTGTTTGTCTTTAATAGCCAGTATTAATGCCATTGCAGTGATTGAGAATATAGAAACTGATGCTCAATACTCACTTCTTAAAAGAAACCCATGTTTGTTTCAAGGCTTTTTTCTATCGAAACCTTTATTGAAACATGAGTTTCTGCGTTTTATGGAAATGGATGATTTAGAATTTTGATGGTAGCTTATTAAAGTTAATTAATACGCCGCGTTTTGTTGTGATATAATTTCCATTGTTTAATTCTTTTATTATTTTAGCGATCGAGCTTCTGGATATCTTATGTCTTTTGAGAATATAATCAAATACTGAGGTTTTTTCTCGCTCAGCCTCAGGTAATGCCCAAATTATCTCCAGATGAATTTTAATTATGTCATAAACACTTCTGTTTTCTGCCAGATTGTGGCTGCGATGCTCATTAAGCCCCATGAAATAGCTCATTAATTGTGCTATATCCTTCCACGATTTATCTTTATCAAATATCTCAATAGCGTCCTCATGTGATAACAAATACAGTGAAACATTATCATTTGGAGTGATGTAATAATATTCCGTGCTAAAAAACAACTGATCAAGACCGACGATGAATGGCGAGTCAAACTTAAAAAGTAACACGCTGTCTTTTTTACGATGTAAGCTAATGCTACCTTCGTCTAAGTAAATAATGCATTTTTTTCCAAAGGGCTCGAAGTTGATGTTTTTATTTGAACCTACAGAAAGTTTTAAAGTGTTTTTGTGATTTTTAATCTTATTCCCTAAACGAGACACGGCTTGATAAGGTATTGTGGTTGACATAATAACTCCATTTCTAATAGGCGCTTGTATCGAATTTATGGGTGATCACCGTGTGAAGTTTAAATAAAAGAAGGCAGTGTAGATGTTTTTTTAGCGCTTTGAACTTCCCTTGTAATGACTAAATTAGCACATTCTTATTTGATTACAATGTGTAATCATACATTTTTGTTTATGTTTTTTTTTACATTGTGCAAGAGATAAATACAACATTTAAATCAGAGTTTCTTAAGTTTTAGGCCTGTATTACTGCGTTTATGCGCATATAATGAGTAATTGCACTAGTTTTTCTTATGATTTCTTGTGCTCGGTTGTGTAATATTGTGCATTTATAAATGCGAATGAGTTGGTGAGTAAATTGTTTTTTGAAAATATGTTGAAAGTATGTGTTCAGTTGTTATTTGGCAATGCCGGGAAACGATGTGGATTTGTACATGTTAGCCGCGTTACCAGCAACCCGCAGCGTAGGTTGATAAGGGTTTCTTATTAATTATCACTGTTCTTATCCTCAGGTGAGGGATATCGGGCAGCCATTATATGTGTCATTTTCCGACCCCTGCACTATAGAGTCGTTACGGAACTGATATTGCTATATGCCATGCATAACCAGGCGGTAGTCTTGCGGCGCGACAGTATGTTTATTTGCGTATCTTGTGACCAATTCCGATGAGCCTTCAAACAGATACCTTTATATTTTGTGCATACCCTGGTAAGGTTTGTTAATTAAATAGTAGGTGTTTGAAAAATAATACAACATTAAAAGCTGCAGCCCATGCCGCTCTTCCGTTGATAAGAAAGAATCAACATCAGATGGAGGAAGTTGTGCAGTCAGCTCGATTATTGGGTGATGGGTTGGAACCTTGTGCGAACCAGGAAGGTGAGCGACTGATTTACTCGCAACCGGTTGAGTCAGGTTTTATGGGCTACTCTTTCGACTTTGAGATTCACCTTGCCGATCTGGATGATCTGCATAGGGATGATGACAGACGTGCTGTCCTCGAGATGATTGCACACGGTTTGTTGCAGCATTCGACATTGAGGGGAAATATTCGTTTCACTCTGCGTGATTTTGACGCCCCTGTCGCGAATACGCTTCACGCTTCGTCCGATTTCCTCCCAGAGTTTATTCAGCGAGTGAGCAAGGAGCACAACATTCATATCGAAAACTATATTGAAGATGCGATGAAACGGGGTTCAGCCAGGAATTGAGTTTTACCTCTTAGCCTGCCGCCTCATGATATTGCCGATGATTGGCCCGAAGGCGACCAGAATAATAAAGCGGGTCATCTGCATCGACATCACAAAGGCGATGTCAATGTGCTTGCTGGAGGCGGCAATAATCGCTATGGAATCCGCGCCGCCGGGGCTCATGGCTAAATAAGCGGTGAGCGGGTCGATATCGGTAACTTTCACCAGCACCGCCGCCATCACCCCGCAAAGGGCAATCAGAATCACAATGCTGACCGCGATGCGGGGCAGTACCTGGGCGGCATGTTTTAGCAGCGGGCGGGTGAATTTCAGCCCAATACGCCAGCCGACAATGGTGTACGCGAGGACCAGCACCCACTGCGGCAGGGCTATCTCTATCCAGTTATTTTGTGAGAGCACCACGCCAGCCACCAGGGTTATCAGTAGCGCCCCGGCGGGGAGGCGTAGCAGTCTGGCCGCAATACAGCCGAAGGCGATAAGCCCGAAGGTTTCTGCCATCGCAACGTAAGAGCCGTGTGCAAAAAGATCTATCGCCACCGACGTGGCAGGCACGTGCTCGCCTGAGACTTTCATCAGCACGGAAGCAACGCTTGCCACCATGATCACGCGCAGATATTGCATGGCGGCGACAAGCTGTGTGTCCGCGCCGTTGGCTTCGGCCATCAGCGTCATGGCCGTTGCGGCGCCGGGGCTTAATCCCCAGAACGCGGTGGTGCCGGGCAGGATACGCATGCGGGTTAATATCCAGCCGAGCAGCATACAGATAAAAATCACCGAAAAGACGCAGACGATAAACAGCAGCCAGTGAGCGCCAAAGGTGTCGGCGAGGCTGTGGGGCATTTTGCTGGCAATCATGCAGCCGATGATGCCCTGGGCGATGAGAAACAGCGTGCCGTTGGGCTGAATTCTGGCGCCGTTAAGGGAGATAACGATCCCGGCTATCATCGGCCCCAGCAGCAGGGCGGCAGGAATGTTCAGCCAGGTCAGCAGTCCCCCGCAAAGCACGGTGGCAATAATCAGCGTGCTCCACTGCATACGCTGGGGTGACAGCAGGCGATTACCGTTGGGTTGAGCAGGATCTTGTTTCTTCATCGTTCCATAGCCGCCCGCAGCGCGGAAGAATATTCGGTTTAAGCTGGCTCGCGCCAGAGCCGTGGCTTAAACTCATGGGAAGTTACATTATGCGAGGGAGTCCTCGCATAACTCAGGATTCTAGAGGATGTCCTCGCATATCTCAATCGATGCATGCGATTAAATGTTAGCGGATGGAAACGAAATACTTTTATGACAAAACCAGCTCTCTTAACGCCCACACCGCCTAAACGCCTGCGTGGCCATCTCCGCGTGGCGGCTATCACCGAAGCGGCAACCCGGCTCTTCGCCGAAAAGGGCTTTGATGCCGTGACTATGACCGAAATCGCCGCCAGCTCCGGCACGGCAATCGGTTCGCTGTATCGGTTTTTCCCGAACAAAGAGTCGCTGGCCGATGCGTTGCTGCTGGAGTACACCCGCGAGGTGATTGACCGGCTGGAGGTGCTGGAGGCCAGCGTGACCGGGGTGGATATTCCGAAGGCGGCAGACCTGTTCACCCGCTTTGTGCTCTCGCTTCAGTCACAGCGCACCTTTGCCCTCAGGCTGGTGGAAGAGCGCGGCGAGCATCAAGCGGCCCGACTTCAGTTCAGGGATGCCATGCGTGGCGGGTTTTCCAGCGCGCTCCAGATTGTTATCCCTGGTTTATCCGCCGAACGAGCCGGCCTGATGACTATTGTGATTCTGCAAATGCTCAAAGGCGCGGCGGCGGCCAATCTTCAGAATGAAAAGGAGCGTAAGGCGGTGCTCGCCGAGGCGCAGGCGCTGCTGGTTTTATACCTTTCAACGGAACAGGTGAGGCTTAACTCACCTGCGGGCGAGGTATAGCGGCTAATCAATAAAAGAATGCCGATGAACGTTTGAACAGCTGCTTCGCTTCACTTCCGCCCATGCGTGTAGCTGAGTGCCACCTCAGCGCTGAATAATATCAACCCGGTGATTTTGCCCGTCATCAAGTAGCGGAATGTTGTCGTCCGGCAGCGTCACACCGTCAAGGGCAACCTGGTAATCTTCACCACCTCGAGTAATAGTTATCTCATACTTGCTTGATTTGTATTGGTAATTCATAAAAACAGACGGCCAGTGATGCGGCAGCCGAGCGTGAACCGTAAAGGTGGTGGCGTAACATGTAATCCCCAGTAGCTCCTCCGTAAGGAGCCGATATGCCCAGCCAGCGGAACCGGTATACCAGCTCCATCCCGCCCGCCCTGTATGTGGCTTGACGCTATAAACATCCGCGCTCATTACATAAGGTTCCGCTTTATATATGCCGACTGAGGCGGAGTTTCCTGTGTGATTTATCGGACTGATAAGCGACCACAGCCGCCAGGCTCGCTCTGCATTGCCCATTCTGGCAAACGCCATAACTGCCCAGATAGCTCCGTGCGTATATTGCCCGCCGTTTTCCCTCACGCCCGGCAGATAACCCTGGATATAGCCAGGGTTAGGCCCATGGCCGTCGAACGGCGGCGTTAACAGTTTAATCAACCCGGCATCTTCATCCACAAGGTGCTTGTCCAGGGCCTGCATGGCTTGCTCGCTGCGCGCCGGACTGGCGGCTCCGGACAGCACCGACCAGCTCTGTGCGATAGCGTCAATTCGGCAGTCCTGTGAGGCTTTAGAGCCAAGAGGGGTGCCCTCGTCAAAATATCCTCGCCGGTACCATTCTCCGTCCCAGGCGGTGGCCTCAAGCTGTTGCTGCAAACGTAGCGCTTGCGTGCGGCACAGTGAAGCAATATCAGCGTCCCGACGCTGCTCTGCAAGGTCCGCGAAGCGCTGTAAAATGTCATACAGGAAGAACCCAAGCCAGACGCTTTCACCTCTGCCTTCAATGCCCACCAGGTTCATGCCGTCATTCCAGTCACCTGCGCCCATTAGCGGCAGGCCATGCGGGCCAAACCGCAGCCCGTGCTTAATGGCTTTTACGCAGTGCAACCATAGCGTTTCTTCGCAGGTGCTGGTCACAGGCCTATCGTACACGGACTCTTCGCCAGGCTGGAGCTGGCGGCCTTCCAGATAAGGGATGCGTTGTTCCAGCACGACGTTATCTCCCGTGGTTGTCACATAGTGGCAGACGGCCAAAGGGAGCCAGAGGTAATCATCCGAACAGCGTGTACGAACGCCGTTGCCGTGAGGAGGGTGCCACCAGTGCTGGACGTCGCCCTCGATAAACTGCCTCGAGGCACACAGTACGATTTGTTCGCGCAGCCGTTCCGGCGCAGCATGACTCAGAGCCAACGTATCCTGCAACTGATCGCGGAAACCAAATGCGCCGCCTGACTGGTAGTAACCGCTGCGCGCCATCAGGCGACAGGCTATGGTCTGGTACAGCAACCAGCCGTTGACCAGTAAATTAACGCCGCTGTCCGGGGTATGGACAACGATTTTATCGAGCACATTGTGCCAGTATCGGTGAACGTTGTTCAGCTCTTCCCGGGCCGTATCTTCATGCAAATAGCGGGTGAGTGTCGCCCGGGCCTGCGTTTGATCCTCGCCAATGCCCAGCACGAAAACAAATGTCTTCTGATCGCCATCGATTAACGTCGCTGCGGATTGCACCGCACCGCAAGGATCCAGGCCGGCACCGGTTTTATCAGACAGCCTGCGCATGTGCATTGCGGCCGGATTTTTCAGGGAGCCATTGCGGCCAATAAACTCGCGGCGATCGCCCGTTAGCGAGCAGTGTGGGCCGGTAACGGCAAAAAATGCGGTTCGTTCTGCACCATTACCGCCGTAAAAGTTATTTGCCATGATGCCGCAAACGCCCGCGAGGCCAGTCGGCTGGGTAACGATATGAAGAGCGGAGCGGGTGCGCGACTCGCCTAACGTCCACTCTACATAACCGGTGACGGAGAGTTTACGAGTGCGTCCTGAGTTGTTACTGAGCGTCAGGATTGCGAGCTTAACCGGGGCCTGCCCGGCGACCAGCACCGTGAGCTCACTGTCTATGCCTTTCTCGCGATGGGCAAATACGCTGTAGCCAAAACCATGGCGGGTCAGATAGTCTCCCTGGCCGCGTATCGGCAGTGGGGTCGGTGACCAGCACGCGCCGGTTTCTTCATCGCGTAGATAAAAAGCTTCGCCGCTGCGGTCGCTGACGGGATCGTTTTCCCACGGGGTCAGGCGATATTCATGCGCATTTTCATACCAGCTGTAGGCTTGCCCTGCCTCTGACAGCACGCTACCAAAGTCTCGGTTTGCCAATACGTTGGACCAGGGGGCGGGCGTAGGCGAATTTTCCCTGAGTACAATTTGGTACTCCCGGCCATCCTGAGAAAAACCACCGAACCCATTGAAATGAAGCAGTTGGCTGGTATCTGGTGACCATGGAGTATGCTGATTCACGCCGGGCGCCATATGCGGAACAAACGCCCTCGGGGCCGTTTTAACAATATGAATACGGCGATCGAGCTGCTCGTTAAGCTCGCCTGCGCGATCGTCCAGATACAGGTGTGCCACGCTCATAAGCAGCAGCTTGTCTTCTGCGGAAAGGTGCTCGGCATTACGGACAAAAATACCGCCCGACTTATCGAGCAGGCTGGCTTCGGACCCGGCATAAATCAGGTCCATAATCTGATTTTGCAACACTTGCTGATAGCCACCGGGGCCGTCATTTAGAATAACCAGGTCTACTGCCAGTCCTTTTAGTCGCCAGTAGCGGTGGGCCTGAATAAGCGTGGTGATGGAGAGAATACTCTCCTCGCTGGTGACGTTGAGCAACACAATCGGCAGATCGCCAGAAATTGTCCACCCCCACAGGCCAGACTGACCGCGTCGGTTACGGCAGAGGATCTGGCCGTCAGCACGCAGTTCCGGGCAGGGGAAAAGCACGGCGCTGGCAAGACGGTTAAACAGTGCGGCATCATCTTCGTTGGCGTTAATTTGCCGTAATACTACCCGACTGTGGGACCACGCCAGCTCAAAAACACGGTCCGCAATACGGCGATCGCGATATTTTTCCAGGAGGGCCAGGCTTTGCTGACGGTTTTCGCTGATACCGTAGATGATATCAACGGTTACCTGCTGCCCTGGCTGCAGGATGATGGACTGCCGGATAGCCAGGATGGGATCAAGTACAGGCCCGGAGGTGTTGCTGAGAGGGCCGTTTTCTTCGGCAGCCAGGGCATTGGCTGCATCCCTGCCGCGCCCGAGGAATTTTGCCCTGTCGGTTTCAAACGAGGCGCTCTTGCGGCTGCCGCCATGCACCACCATCATGTGGAACAGGACCGGGCTTTTTTCGTTCTGAGAGCGCGGTCTGCGATGGCACAAAATGGCGTCCTGCGCGGGAATCAGCTCCGTTTGGATAAACAGATTGCTGAACGCAGGGTGTGCCAGGTCGCTGTCGGCAGGAGCCAATACCACTTCTGCGTAGGTCGTCAGCTCCAGGGTACGTGGCTGACGCCCCCGATGCTGCAGCGTGATCCTCCTTAATTCTATATTGTCTTCGGGTGACACAACCACCTGCGTCCGGACGCCAAGCGTACCGAGGGTTCGTTTAAATTCCGCGCCAGCATCGGTAAAGATCGCTTCATCACCGGCATATGCTTCGTCCATAGGCTGGCAGGTGTTACTCCATATCTCGCCGGTTTGCGGATCGCTGATATAACAGAACGTTCCCCAGCAGTCGCTTGTGCTATCGCTACGCCAGCGGGTAAGGGCGATGTCGTTCCAACGGCTGTAGCCTCCTCCCGCGGGGGTTATCATCAGGTGATAATGTCCGTTGGATAACAGCTGAACCTCGGGCGCAGGGCCCTCAGCCGCGGTGAAACAGCGGGGTTCATAGCGAACAGGCTTCACTCTGCCTTCGTGGGACTCAAAGTGGCGGCGCGGGCTGTAAAGATCGACTGAATCCGGTACCCGCTCCTGGAGGAGAAGGCTGGCAGAGCGAAAGGCGGGACTGGACATAAAGCGGTCCGCCATCGGGGCATCCAGCAGCACGTGAGCCAGCGCCTGAAACGCCATACCCTGGTGGTGTGCCATCCATGACTGCACCACGGCGTACAGCTGGCCGGTTGCCAGCCGGGACGCGGTATAGTCCAGCGCCTCATAGAAACCGTATTCTCCGCGGGCGCCGTTTTTTTCCAGTGCAGCCAGATTTTCGCAGGCTTTTTGCGGGGAAACCATCAGCGCCAGTAGCGTGGCGTAAGGGGCAATCACCATATCGTCTGCCAGCCCGCGACGCAGGCCCAGGCCGGGAACGCCAAATGCCTGATATTGATAGTTTTGTTGAACATCAAATGCATGATAGCCGGACTCTGACACGCCCCAGGGCACGCCACGCTCTTTTCCCCAGTGGATCTGGCGCATCACTGCCGACTGGCTCATTTTTTCTAGCAGACTGCCGGACCAGGCCGGCATCACCAGATTGGGCATCAGATACTCAAACATTGAGCCGCTCCAGGACATCAACGCGGTATCGTTATCAATGGTGGTGAATAGCCTCCCGAGCGCATACCAGCTTTTAAGCGGGAGCTGGTTAGTGGCGATGGCAACAAAACTGGTCAGGCGAATTTCAGATGGCAGCAGGTCGTACTGGCTTTTATCCAGCGAATTACCGTCGCTGTTGTAGCCGATGCTGAGCTGATTGGTGACTTTGCTATAGAGGAAGGTAAAGTCCATTCGCGCATGCTCGCTCAGCCGCTGTTCAAGCTCGGTGATGATGTCCAGCCGCAGACGTGCCAGGGCGATAGCCGAGGCGGGGGGCGTGCCTTCACCGGCAAATTTCGCACGGGCAAGCCAGTTCAGAGACGGCAGCGTAGGGTCGCTATAACTCTGCGGTAACCAGGCCAGAAGATGTGACCATTCCTGGCAGTGTTGTACGAGCTGGCGCTTTAAATGTTCGAGCCAGCGGAGCACCAGCTTGTTGTCCTGATGATACGACGCAGACAGGTGATTGCTTTGACTGCGCATGTTTTTAAGCTCGGCTAACAGACGCGCCGGTGGCAGTAAGGCCGCGCTCAGGCAGTGCTTACGCAGTAGTCTCAATTCAGTTGGGGCATGCTGGCCCCAGTGTTTTTCAAGAATTCCTAGCGTGTCGTCAAGCCCCGCCAGCAGCCGTGACGCATTTAATACAGGCATATCGCGCAGGGCGGAGAGTCCTTCACGCAGGGTCAGTAAGTGGCCTGCCATATTGCCGCTGTCTACGCTTGAAACATAGCGAGGATTGAGCGGGGCAAGGGTTTGGGTGTCATACCAGTTATACAAATGGCCGCGAAAATGCTCCATCTTATCCAGCGAGTCGAGGGTAAGGGTTATGCGCTGCAGAACATCCCCGGACGGTAGATAACCAAAATCCCAGGCGGTAAGGTTGGCCAGCAATGAGAGGCCAATATTGGTGGGTGAGGTGCGGTGTGCTACTCGCGGCTGTGGAATTTCCTGATAGTTGTCCGGCGGCAGCCAGTTTTCCTCCTCAGTGGCGAAGGTTTCAAAAAAGGCCCAGATTTCACGACTGGTCTGACGTAGCAGCAGCGTTTGTTCTTTATTTGCTGAAAATGCCTGGCGTACAGGCTGCCGGCTCATCCAGCTCAGAAGCAGCGGCGCGAGACACCAGGCAATGCTGAGCGGCAGCGAGATGACCGAGAGAGAGGGAGAAAAATGGGCCGTCAGCACCGTTAAGGCCACGCCGCTCGCCAGGTTTAGCCACATGGCACGGTAAAAGCGGATCGGGGAGATTTTTGACGGTTCATTGTCCGGGTTGAAACTGGCCCATTGGTTCAAATTACGCTTGCTGAACCCCAGCCGCCACAGGGTGACTGCAATAGCGTACAGCGAGTACCCTGCCTCATGCGGCAGCGTGACGATACTTAGCCCGCTGCGGGAAAGCCGCCTCTGTGCTCCGCCTGCGACCTGCAGCAGGTGCCGGCTTAAAGATCGTTGGGCCGGCTTGGCGATCAGATCCTGGCTAACGGCCAATGCCGTTGGCAGTAGCCACGCCAGCGCCAGTACGCCCAGCCAGTACAGAGGATTGGGTACCCATAACAATGTGCAAAACAGCAACGCCAGAAACGAGGGGGCCACCAGGCTGCGGCGCAGGTTATCGAATAATTTCCAGTAAGAGAGGGCGGATAATTGGTTTTTATCGCGGGTGCCATCCGCTTTTTTAACATGGAGCTTCAGCCAGTTCAGCAATTGCCAGTCGCCGCGGATCCATCGGGTACGACGCATGACGTCCGACAGATAGTTATTCGGATACTGCTCATACAGCAACACTTCGCTCAGCAGCCCTGAACGGGCATAGCAGCCTTCCAGTAAATCATGGCTGAGTACCAGATTTTCGGGGCAGGTATTTTGTGTGGCTAGCACAAAAATATCGACGTCGTAAATGCCCTTGCCAACGAACGAACCCTCCCCGAACAGATCCTGGTAGATATCTGATGACATCATCGAATAAGGGTTATTACCCGGTATGCTGCTGCACATTGCGGCATAGCGCCCCTGGCCATTGCGAGGCATTTCTTCCGCCAGCCCAGGTTGTAAAATGCCGTAGCCTTTAACCACCCGCTGGCGCTGAGGATCATACTGCGGGCGGTTCAGCGGGTGACTCATCGTGGCGACCAGCTTATGCGCTGTGTCACGGGGCAGGAGTGTGTCGCTGTCCAGCGTAATGACATATTTGACGCTCTCCGGTAGCAGGTGGGCAGGCATACCGGCCATGCTGGAGAATTGTGCATCGGGGTGGCGTAACCAGCTGTTCAGCAACGCCAGCTTGCCTCGTTTGCGCTCATAGCCCATCCACACCTTTTGCTGCGGGTTCCACTCCGGCGCCCGGTGAAGCAAATAAAAGCGTGGGCGGCTGGCCGGATAGCGCCGGTTGAGATCCGCTATCTGTGAGCGAGCAAGCTCAAGGAAGGCTGCGTTTTCCGGCGAGTCTTCATGCGTCGAATCTGCAAAGTCGGTCAACAGGGCAAAGCAGAGGTTTTCGCTGGGATTACCGATCTGGCAAACCTCCAGGCTGGTCACGAGTTTGCTGATGCCTTGCCGACTGGTCAACAGGCAGGGAATAACGACCATGGTCGCCGAATCCGCAGGGATCCCGGCAGAATAATCCATTCGCGGTAGCGGCCGGGGCGTACGAAAGCGGGTAGTCATTTCACTGAGCAGGTCACTCATTACCTGGCTTACCGCGACGATAAGCGGTGCGGCCAGCGGTATCAGTAGCCAACCTGTTCCCTGTTCTGAGGTCTGGTACAAAATTTCGGCCACCGCCGCGGTGGTCAATAAACTCAGGCTGCCAAGCCACGAAAGCAGAGGGATTTTGGTGAAGCTATGCCGTAGGCGGATGAGGAGTGAGGTATCTGCAGACAGTTGTCTTTCAAGGTGCTGTCGGCCTTCACCCACCAGATAGTAGCCAATATGATGGCCTGACATGTTGGCCGAAGCCTGGCGGGACAGGTCAAGTACAAGCTGAGCGACTTCCTGTTCGCTGAAACGGCTATCCCTGGCGAGGATCTCAACCACATGGCGATAATTGTCGCGGGTATCAAAATGCATCAGGGGATAGATAGCGGCGGGATCCTGGCGCAGGGTCTGTTCCACGATGCTCATGGTCTCGGCAAAATCCTCCCAGTTGGTTTCGCTGAGTAAACGCAAACCGGCAATACTGTTGCTGACAGAGAGCTGACTGGCGGCAAGCTGCTGATTAAAGTTATGGATCAAAATATCGGGAGTGACACCTTGTGCGGCAAGTCGTTGCTCAATCCAGCTCAGGGGCAGCGCCAGCATATTGCCGTGTCCCTGCAGGCGACGTACCAGCTCGGCGACAAAGGCGCTGCTCAGCGGCGGCTGGGAACGCGCCATGTCGGCAACAACCATGATCACGTCCGCAGGAGCATTCTCTGCACACTCGAAGATTTTGCTTACCCAACTGTCGGCCAGGTTGCGTTCCTGCTGGGCTTTTACCACATCGATACTTACCCGGCGGAGGTTCTCAATTAAGGCCAGCCTAAGCATGCCGGGTAACGCCCAGATCTCTCCAAGCGTAAGAGGCGTTTCCTGCTGGTAGGCGGTGATATAGCCGGTCAGGCTGGCTGTGTCCCAGCGCCCATCTCCGTGGGCAATGGCTTCGGCCGCGATATCATAAATACGCGGGCAATGATGCGGCGGAGCCAGCGCCGGTAGCCCTTTACCAAAGTTATTCGGCAGATGCTGGCGTACGATGCGGATCTGTTCCTCAATCAGATAGTAATTGTCCAGCAGCCACTCTCCGGCGGGCATTACGCTGGCTTTTTTCCCGGCATTTAGCAGATAGCAGTTTTGCGTAATGATTGTCTCATTGTCGCCAAGCCGTTTAAGCAGGTAGTAAGGCTGTCTGTCAGGAGATAACTTATGTGAACGGGCTAGCTTCTGCCCGTAGCGCTCCATTTGCGGCGTGGAAAAAAGTTCGGATTCAACCGTAGGGTCGTTGGCCGGGAACGGGACGAGGCCGGCTGCTGGTGGCTGGGCACGGGTGCGGCTAAGCCACGCCTTAGGATTCATTTTCATAGGTTTGCTCTGATGCGACGTAAACGCGCAGGAGCAGTTGCGAAATCAGTTCAGAAACGTTCTCTCAGGATGGGCGTGAGGCATCAGGGATTTTACAGCTGCTGTATCAATCTTTAAGTATAGAACACGAATTTTGTAATAAAACGAGCCTGAAGATCAGCGAGGCGCGACAAATAAGGACTTACATCCAGGGCAAAGCATGGCCTGCTTCAAACGAATTTTTGAACGGGGTTGCGTAGATTTAAAGCCGCATACAGGGCAGGTTACCGTAGCTGTTGACGACCCCCCGGCGAGGAGCTTCATTGCGTAATCGATAAAAGACATGATGATCAACCTTTCAATGAATGTTTTCTATCCTACCACGTGTGATTAAAAAGTGCGCAGGCCATCGCATTGTCAATGGCCTGCCGTCACTTTACCAGCCGACGATCCGCTGCCAGACCTCGTGCCCCTGACCATCGTCGCTCAAAACCTGATATTGCAGATGCATAGCGGCGGTGGCACACGCGTGGTTGGGCAGAATACGTACCCGGCTGCCGACGGGGAAATCATCGACGGTAAAGGCAGCGTTTGGCGGCAGGGCAATAATCCCATGTTCCTGGTTGGTGGTGGTAACCAGCAGGTTTTCGTAGGGATCGCCGCTCAGGCTGCACACCAGCCCATAGCCGTAGTCCTGGCTTTGGGACGCCGTACCCCTGTCGCGGGAAAGCGCCATCCATCCGGCATCGATAAACACCCAGCCTTTTTCTTTATTGTGCCCGATAACCGTGGTGACAACGCTAATCGCAATATCCTCCAGGCG
Source organism: Cedecea selenatireducens (assembly GCF_042138895.1). Taxonomy (NCBI): domain Bacteria; kingdom Pseudomonadati; phylum Pseudomonadota; class Gammaproteobacteria; order Enterobacterales; family Enterobacteriaceae; genus Cedecea; species Cedecea selenatireducens. The sequence goes on from NZ_JBHIKW010000008.1 coordinate 179,753, forward strand.
GCAGACGCCGACGTTTTTCATCACCAGGTCGAAGGTGGTAAACACCCCGGCTCTGACTTCGGTTATGCCGGAAAGATCGTCCGCAAAGTGGGCGGTCGGCGTCGCGCCAACGCTTAATATCGGGCAGGCGTAACCGTGTGCTCGTAGGCGGTCACCGGCGGTTTTGATCGCGGCGCATTCGGCTCTGGCGGCGGCTAAAATAGCTTCGTCGGTGCGGCAGCTGTATGACTCTCCGGCATGGGCCAGCAGCCCGGTCAGCGTTGAACCGCTTTCTTCAATGATGCGGGCAAGCGTTACAAGCATGTCGCTGTGGGGCGGGAGTCCGCCCCGGTGACCGTCGCAATCCACTTCAATAAAAACCGAAAATTTGAGGCCATGCTCTTTGCCAAATGCGGCTACGGCGTCGGCCTGCGGCTCGCTGTCGAGCAGGATATGCAGGTTCACGCCTTTAGCCATCAGCGCCGCCGCGCGGGGAAGTTTGTGGGGCGCGATGCCCACGGCGTAAAGCAGATTGGTGTAGCCCGCGGCGGCAAATGCCTCAGCCTCGGCAAGCGTCGAAACCGTGGCCGGAGAATCGCCTTGTGCAAGCAGATAGCTAGCGGCCTCAATAGAGCGCAGCGTTTTCAGATGCGGCCGGACCACGCTTCCTAAGGCGTGAATGCGGGAGTAAAGCCGCTCAATATTGCGCAGGTATTTGCTTTTCTCGATCAGCAAAAAAGGGGTATCAAGGGTGGTCATCCAGTTAGCGGGCATAGCGTGTCTCCTGTCGTGGGAAAGGCCATGTTGCCATCCGGCTGATTAGGTATAAATTAATATAAAAGCAATTAATGATTAGGTTTCAAGTTAATGATAAGCAGCGACGATCTCTCTTTCTTCCGCACCATCGCCACCCACAGCACGCTGGCCGCCGCCGCAAGGGCGCTGAACGTCACGCCGCCCTCTGTCACCCAGCGGCTACGCGGGCTGGAGCGCAAGCTTGGCGTCGATCTTATTCTGCGCCCCTCGCGGCAGGTATCGCTCACCGATGAAGGCTCGCTGCTGCTAAGCCGGGCGGAGAAAATTCTTGCCGAGCTGGCCGGCCTGCAGTCGACGCTGGACGACAGACGGCAGCAGGTAAGAGGCAAACTGCGCGTGCTGGCTCCGCTGGGGTTTGGCAACGATTATATTGCTCCACTGCTGGGGGAATATGCCGCGCAGCATGAAAACCTCGAAGTAGAGCTGACGCTATCCGATGACCCGCACTGGGCGACGCTGCACAAATGGGATCTGGTGATTTTCATCGGTGAGCTGCGCGACTCAAGTATGCACTGCATTAAGCTTGCGCCGAACCAACGCTTTATCTGCGCTTCTCCGGAATACCTGAACCGAAAAGGTACGCCGCTGACGCCGGAACAGCTTGTAGATCACGACTGTATTGCGCTGCGGGAAAACAGCGAAGACGTCACGCTGTGGCGTTTCTCCGGTCCACAAGGGGACTGCCCGCAGCGTATTTCGCCAAAGCTGGCAAGCAATGAGGGACGGGTGGTAAAAGAGTGGGCGCTGGCGGGCAGGGGAATCATCATGCGCTCCGAGTGGGACGTGCTGCCGCAAATTCACCTCGGCGAGCTGGTGAGACTGCTGCCGGAATATACGCTGCCGGATGCCGACATCGTGGCGCTGAGCGGCGCCTCACAGGCAGAAAGAAGTCCAAGGGCGCAGAAGTTTATCGAGCTGCTTAAGGCTCGGATTGCGGGGAGGCCGTGGGGACAGCATGCGTATCCATTGACGCTAAAGCATAGGAAATAGGGTAACAATCATCAACCATGTCGAGGGTAGCAAACCCGGTTTGGTCCAGATGCATGCCAGCAATCAGCAATTTTTCCCTCGCGGATTGCTGCAGCACATTTTTCCGTGTTTCTGCGGCTTGCATCGGATCAACATCAAAAAGAATGGAAACGTTCGGCTGCGCTGACTGAATTTGCGGGTAATGAACGATGTCGCCCCATATGAGTAAGCCTTTATCGTCCGCATCGATGCGAAAGCCGGTGTGACCGGGCGTGTGGCCCGGTAACCATACCGGGAGAATGCCCTTCGTGATTTCACCCCCGGTAAAAAAATGCAGATTTGATGCGTACGCCTCTAGTGTTTGGCGGGCCAGCCTGAAGTTAAGTTTTCCCCGCTCGTTAGCGCCTCTTTGTTTTTCATCATCCCGCCAGTAATCTGCTTCAAGCGGGTGCAGATGAAGTTCCGCATTTTTATAGACAGGGTTTCCTTCAGCATCCAGCAGGCCACCAATATGGTCGGGGTGGCAGTGAGTCAACAAGACAGCGTCTATATCATCAGGGCAGATCTTAAGAGCCGCAAGGTTGGCTCTCAGTTGCCCGCCCACATTGTTCCTCCCGCCAGTACCCGCATCCACCAGAAGGGTTCGCCCCTTGCCGCGAATCAGATAACAGTTGATATGAATATGGCCAGGCTCAGCGAGGCCAGCACTCTGCTGGATGGCTTCGGCTTCAGCGATGTCGATGCCAGAGAGTAAATCCAGGCTCGCTGGCATAGCGCCATCACTTAGGGCGGTAACCAGAAAATCGCCAATCTGGCAGGATGGAAAAGATAAATGTTTCATACAGGCCTCAGTGATTTTTTATCATGCTACCGGCTGTATTTTCGCTAATGAATCGATATTATTTCATCATTCAGTGACATTTAGTCATTAAGTGTTCGTTGCCTGTCCCCCATCTGGAGGCGTATGCGTAGAAAAATTCCCAGCAGCACATCCCTGCAGGCTTTTGAGGCGGCTGCCCGGCACGGTAATTTTGCCCGAGCCGCCGAGGAGCTTTCGCTGACAGAAGGGGCTATTAGCCGCCAGATTGCGCGCCTTGAATCTTTACTGGACTGCAAATTATTTGACCGGGCAGGGAGCCGCGTAAAACTCAACCCTGTCGGCACGCGTTATGCCTGCCATGTTCGCGAAACGCTTGAGCGAATTGAAAGAGATACTCAGTACATAATGGGTATGCCCAGGGACAGCCGGAGCCTGGATATTGCCGCGCTGCCAACATTTTCGAGCCGGTGGCTTATCCCCCGGCTGAGCCGTTTTACCGCCTTACATCCGGACATCACGTTAAATATTGCCGCCAGAACCGATCCTTTCGTTCTGAGCGGAAGCGGTTTTGATGCCGTCGTGCATTTTGAGCATGCCGCGTGGGCCGGAATGCGCGTGCAATTTCTCTTTGAGGAAAAACTGGTTCCTGTCTGCCACCCGGCTTTGTTAACAGGCCATGAGGGAAAGGGGCAGTTGAAGGATTTACCAAGAATTCACCGACGATTGAACCCGGACGCATGGCATCACTATGCCCGTGAAACGGGAATAAGCCTTGATAATCTGGCGCAGGGCGCCCGGTACGATCTTCATGAAATGGCCATTGCTGCCGCATTGGCCGGGCAGGGCGTTGCCCTGGTGCCGCGCATGTACGTTGCACAAGAACTCGACAACGGCAGGCTGGTTGCGCCGTGGCCGGAATCAGACTCGTTGAGTAAAAAATTCTGTTTAGTTCAACCGGTAGAAACGGGAATCAACGACTCCGCATTAAGAGATTTTGAACGCTGGCTGCTGGCCGAAATAAAGACACAAACAGGGACATTCGGCTAAGGTTATTCACGTCACCTATGATGTTATGTTGCAACGTTTGGCCTGAATGAAAAGAGCCTGTATACGGTGTGGCAATGTCGACAAGCTCTAAGGACTCCAACATGAACCCCTTTCATCAACTGACGGCCACCAGCCTCACCGGCCAACAGATTTCCATGTCTGATTATGCGGGCAAGCTGGTTCTGGTGGTGAACACCGCCAGCCAGTGTGGCTTTACGCCGCAATACGCGGGCCTTGAAGCGCTCTATAAGAAGTACGCCGCGCAGGGGCTGGTGGTGCTTGGTTTCCCCTGTAATCAGTTTGGTAAGCAGGAACCCGGCGACGCCGATGACATCGCGCGGACCTGCCATATTAACTACGGTGTTAGCTTCCCGATGTTTGCAAAAGTCGAGGTCAACGGAACCGCAGCGCATCCGGTGTTTCGTTATCTGAAAAATGAATTGCCGGGCGTGTTGGGGGGACGAATCAAGTGGAACTTCACCAAGTTCCTGATTGGGCGTGACGGGAAGCCGCTCAAGCGTTTTGCACCGCTTACGACTCCGGAGAAAATGGAAGCTGCGATCGTTGCTGCACTTGAAATCTGAGCGGTATCTGGATTCATCAGTAGATGAATGAAGCTATATCACTCGCCAAAACTATCCTGTCCATAATATCTAAAGACAGGATAGTTTCTTCGGTATCTATAAATTAAAGATTAGTGCATTGGCTGGAGTTTTTACCCCGCCAGGATTTACCCCCGGAGTTTTTGCAGTTATGCGCATCCTTATTATTAAGGATCTTGCCGCTACAATTTCTGGCTGACCAGCATTCATTACGATCGGCATTTTCCTTGCTGGTTTTATGTTCGTCGTCTGTCTGAACAAGAGGTGGTTTTTCATTAGCAGGCAAAGCTCCGGATGCCGGGTTTTGCGTATCCGCCAGGGCCATGCCCTGGAATAGAATAGCGGTGAGTATTGCCATAACGAGTGTTTTCATGACGCATCTCCAGATTCAAGTTTGAACAGGGTTTGTACTCTGTAGCTTTTAAAGAATTGCATTTGCGCCCATTCGGAGACGGCGACCAGGCTGACGTTACCTTTTTTAGTGCGGCGATAAATCACTACCGCTGTGCTAAATACCCAGGGAACAATCAGTACATCGCTGTCTGGCGGCGCGGTGAAGGACTCTTCTACGATTTTTTCGGTTACGGATTCACGGCTTACTTCCAGCACATTGGTCACGCCGAATTCCATATCCATACTGGAAGCCACTTCTGATCCTGTAATAGGGTCTGCGGCTTTTTCGGAAAGAGAAGTCTTGAGTGACCAGTTGACGGTCAGAACATTTTTAATGGCTGAAGTGACAGTAACTTTCTCACTGGTGCTGCGTGTTGAGCCAGCAGGAACGTTAATAAAGGTACGCGGGTTATTTCCCACGCTGTAAATTGCCACGGCAAAATATTCGTCGATAAACAGGTCTTGCGCATAGGGCGTGGGGTAATCCACATCGCCAATACCTTCCCAAAGCGCGGGTTCTACCACCAGAGGCTCTGAGCGAGCCAGCAGTCGCTTCGTCAGGTAAGGTCCGTCAGGGATGTACTGCAGCGGGTTGAAATCATCAATGGCCTGTAAATCTTTCTCGACGTCGCTCCAGTTGCGAACGTCCGGGTTTTTTGCCGCCAGCTCAAGCAGCCAGGTACGATATTCTTCCTCGACAGCATCAGTCTTTTGTACTTTCACCGGGATTACTCCTTCATCCAGTATCAACAATTTCTTGTCTCGCCCGGCTCGGATCGTTATCGAACGACTAAAGTCATGGCCTCCGCCGGGTAAATCCGTCCATCCGCTTGCGGTCAGGGCTCCGCCTGCAACCAGGCTTGAGTCGTTAGAGCCGCTAAAAGGAACATCGATCATGAGAGAAACTGCGCCATAGCCTTTTTGCCCGGGAGGTACTTTGTCTTTCCATTGCGCGTGGCATTCATACCCCGTCCATGTTCCCCTGGCCGCACGGATACCCAGGGCCTGAACGGTAGCGTTAGGTTCAATGCTAATGGGGCCCCGGCCATCTACGGAGTTCCGGTACCAGGTTCCCCATTCGATAGAACTACTGTCGACTTCAAGCACCCTGTCCGTGGCATTCGTTATTGTTAGATAAAAGGTCCAAGCCATATTTCTACTCCTCATTAAAAGACAGCTAATTAAATAGCGGGCAGAGCAAACCTAAAAGGCGAGAGAATTGCTGAGTGAGTTAGAAAGTTAGAGTGGTACTGTTTTTTTGTCAAAACCACTATTTTTGATGTGGGAATATATTCCTTATAAAACACAGAGTCTATTTTATGCGGATTTGTAGCGTTAATAGCCTTGACGGCAGTCTTGTAGGGTTAAATTATTTTTGGCTGATTTTTTGTGCTGACATGAACAAAATAAGAGTGATATTTATCTTATTTTGGTGTGGGCTGGTTTTTTAAATCATCAAAGATGAAACGTGGAATATAGAATGCAACATATTTAAAATATTTGCTCAGCTAATTTATAATGTATTTATTCAAGTAATGCTGCATGTTAGCAGATTAATAATACATGTCTGAATAGTTTGATGGGTTGCGTATTGGAGCATTAAATCACTTGCCAGGGCGGGCATTGACGGGATAGGGCGCTGGCAGGGCGAAAAAAGCCTGGCGATTTTTCAACCGCCAGGCTGGCAACATAAACTTCCGGTTATTTACCCAGAATCTCTCTGCGAACGATCTCGGCCCCTGCGCTTAGCGCGTGCAGTTTGCCTCTGGCTACCTGACGCGGCAGCGGAGCCATGCCGCAGTTGGTGGAAGGGTAGAGATTTTCGGCATCGACGAACTGCAGCGCTTTACGCAGCGTGTTGGCGACTTCTTCCGGCGTCTCAATGGCGTGGTTTGCCACGTCGATAGCGCCAACCATCACTTTCTTGCCACGGATCAGCTCGAGCAGATCCATCGGCACGTGAGAGTTGTGGCACTCCAGCGAGATGATATCGATGTTCGAAGTCTGCAGCTTTGGAAACGCCTCTTCGTACTGACGCCACTCGGAGCCCAGCGTCTTTTTCCAGTCGGTGTTGGCTTTGATGCCGTAGCCGTAGCAGATGTGCACGGCGGTTTCGCACTTCAGACCTTCGATGGCGCGTTCCAGCGTGGCAATGCCCCACTCGTTAACTTCGTCGAAGAACACGTTGAAGGCTGGCTCATCGAACTGAATGATGTCCACCCCGGCGGCTTCCAGCTCTTTCGCCTCCTGGTTCAGGATCTTGGCGAATTCCCAGGCCAGCTTTTCACGGCTTTTGTAGTGGTTGTCATACAGCGTGTCGATCATGGTCATCGGCCCAGGCAGCGCCCACTTGATCGGCTGTTTGGTCAGCTTGCGAAGATACTTAGCGTCTTCCACAAATACCGGCTTCTGGCGAGCCACGGCGCCGACAACGGTCGGGACGCTGGCATCGTAGCGGTTACGAATACGCACGGTTTCGCGCTTCTCAAAATCCACGCCGTCCAGGTGCTCGATGAAGGTGGTGACGAAGTGCTGACGAGTCTGCTCGCCGTCGCTGACGATATCGATATCGGCCAGCTGTTGTTCGTGCAGCGACAGGCGCAGGGCGTCCTGTTTACCCTCAATTAATTCCTGATCCTGCAGTTTCCACGGCGACCACAGCGTTTCAGGCTGAGCCAGCCAGGATGGTTTAGGCAGGCTGCCGGCGGTGGACGTAGGCAATAATCTTTTCATGACGGATGACCTTGTATTTGGTGTCTCAAAGAGGGTAGTTAGCAGACCACTGTTCTAAAATTGTTTGGTACGGTTTGATGAAGTGCTCTTCAGTAAACTTCCCTTGTTCGATGGCCAACCGGCTGCGTTCTTCTCGATCGTAAACAATTTGAGTAAATGAATGATCCTGGTGGTTCAGGCTCGGCTGGTAGCACAGCCCGGCCGGGGAATTCGCGTTGTAAATCTCAGGGCGATAAATCTTCTGGAACGTCTCCATGGTGCTGATGGTGCTGATAAGCTCGAGATTCGAGTAATCATTCACCAGGTCGCCCGTGTGGTAGAACGCGAAAGGCGCCACGCTGTTTGGCGGCATGAAGTAGCGAGCCTTCAGCCCCATTTTGTTGAAATAGATATCGGTCAGGGAAGACGCATCCTGCTCGTATTCGATGCCGAGCACCGGGTGGCGATTACCCGTCTGACGGTAGACGTTCTTGCTCGATACGCTCAGGCAAATCACCGGCGCTTTGTTGAAGTTTTCTTTGTAAGTGTCCGAGCTGACGAAGTGTCTGAACAGGTTCCCGTGCAGGTCACCGTAGTTCTCCGGGATGCTGAACTTAGCGCGATCCTGGTTGTAGGCCGGCAGCAGAACGCTGAAGTCGTAGTCACGCACGTAGGAAGAGAAGTTGTTCCCCACGATACCTTCGATGCGCTGATTAGTTTTTTTATCCAGAACATGTGTTTTAAGGATTTCAATCGCCGGGAAGGTTTTACCCTGGCCTTCGATATCCAGCTCAACGGAAACAATTTCAAGTTCAACGGCGTAGCGATCGGACGTTGGGTTGTCCCAGCTTGCCAGCGAATTGAAGCGGTTATTCATCATGATCAAAGCGTTACGCAGGTTCTCCTGACGCTTCTCGCCGCGGGCCAGGTTAGCAAAATTGGTTGTGATGCGAGTATTCCCTGATGGGTTGTAATTCTCATCAAAAACAATGCTCTTAAGAGTAAAAGTAAACGCTTTAGTCATGGTAATCCGGCACCTTAATTCTGTTTTTTGGCCTGTTCTACTGCTTGATTTCACACAGATAACCTTTGGTTAGCTGTGGTTTTACCTGTCAGTAATCTTCATATTGCATGTCATTAACAATTTGCGTGTTGTTAACAATATTGCATCTTTTATGCCTGAGTCACAGTTTTAGTAAAAGTGATTTAATTTCATTAGAACATGAGCGCCGTTCATGATTTGGAATATGGCCCGCAGAGAGGTTCTACGGGCCGAGGGAATAGGTTAGCTTTTGGCCTTTTATGGGCGAATTTTGAACCAAATGGCATACATTGCGGGCAGGAACAGCAGCGTCATACCCGCTAGTGGCCGAACAGCTGTATAAAACGTTTCACCGACGGCGAGCGCTCAAACTGCCGCCAGGCGAGGGCGACGTCCGTTTTCACCTGGTCACCGCGAATCGCATGAAAAGTCACGTTCGGGCTGCCGATACAGGTCATGGACTGTGGCACTAAAGCAAAGCCGAAGCCTGCGGCCACCATGCTCAGAGAGGAGGAGATTTGTGAAGCCTGGCGAGCGTTCTTCAGGTTAATGCCGGCCCGCAGGCAGGCGTTGTACATCAATTCATAAAGCCCCGGGGCGACTTCCTGAGGGAAAAGTATCGGTGGAACATCAACCAGCGCCTGTAGCGCGAGTTCGCTCTCCCCGGACAGCGGATGATCTTTATGCAGGGCGATCGTCATCGGCTCTTCGGCGATCGGCTTGAGATTGAATCTTTTGCTGCTTTCACAGGGCAGGCGCACAAACGCCACGTCCAGCAATCCTTCATCCAGTTCCTGCATTAACCCGGCCATATTGGTTTCCCGCTGGCGCAGCTCAATGGCAGGGTAATGCGCCTGAAACTGGCGCAGCAGGGAAAAGATCTTCGGATGAAAAGCGTTAGAGCTGGCGATGCCCAGCGACAGCTTGCCGTTAATACCGCGTGCAATGCCGCGCGCTTTTTCTAGCGCCGCGTCACTGTGGGCCAGAATCTGGCAGGCATCCTGGTAAAACGCTTCTCCCGCATCGGTCAGCTCAACGCCGCGCGTTAGGCGATGCAGCAGTGGGGTGCCTACTTCACGTTCAAGTCTTTGAATTTGCTGGCTAAGAGGAGGCTGGGAAATACCCAATAATTCGGCTGCTCGGGTGAAGTTGTGCGTCTGCGCGACGGCGACGAAGTAGCGGAGATAGCGAAGTTCCATATCAAAAACGTCTCAAACCAGAAGGGCTTTTATATTGGAACTGTGAGCTTGATCACGTCAACATTTAATTAATGTTTCTTAACCTTTAGCAAGAGAGGGCGGACGCCATGAGCGATCTAACTCTATGTTCCTGTGAAGAAAGTCTGTTGGAGATGGTCGAGACCTTCGCCAAAGCCAATAAAGAAAATATGATATATCAGACTTCATTGATGAGCGCTCTGCTGAGCGGCGTCTATGAAGGAGAAACCACCATGGCCGACCTGCTGAAGCGCGGTGACTTTGGCCTGGGGACGTTTAACGAGCTGGACGGCGAGATGATCGCCTTTAATAGTCAGGTTTACCAGCTACGTTCAGACGGCAGCGCCAGGGCGGCCAGCCCGCAGCAGAAAACGCCGTTTGCGGTGATGACCTGGTTTAAGCCGCAGCACCGCCTGCAGATTGACAGCACCACCAGCCGCCAGAAGCTGCACGAGATTATCGATGCAAAAATCCCTTCCGATAACCTGTTTTGTGCGCTGCGCATCGACGGTCACTTCCGCCATGCCCACACCCGCACGGTTCCTCGCCAGAAGCCACCTTATCGCGCCATGACGGACGTGCTGGACGACCAGCCGGTGTTCCGTTTTAACGGCCGGGAAGGCGTCCTGGTAGGGTTCCGCACGCCGCAGCATATGCAGGGCATTAACGTCGCGGGCTATCACGAACACTTTATTACCGATGACCGCCAGGGCGGCGGACACCTGCTCGATTATCAGCTGGAGCATGGCGTGCTGACCTTCGGCGAGATCCACAAACTGATGATCGACCTCCCCGCAGACAAGGCATTTCTTAACGCCAACCTGCACCCCGAAAATCTCGACGCCGCAATTCGTGCGGTCGAAAACTAGCGTTCCCTGAAGGAGATGTGAGCAATGAATAATAAAAAACCTTTGCGTCAGTGGGCGCATGGCGCAGACATGGTGGTCGGCCAGCTGGAAGCGCAGGGCGTGAAGCACGTCTTTGGGATCCCCGGGGCGAAAATTGATAAGGTTTTTGACTCACTGAATGATTCGCCGATTGAGCTTATTCCGGTGCGCCATGAGGCCAACGCCGCCTTTATGGCCGCGGCGGTTGGGCGCATCACCGGAAAAGCGGGCGTTGCGCTGGTGACGTCCGGCCCTGGCTGTTCAAACCTGATTACCGGCATGGCGACCGCCAACAGCGAAGGCGACCCGGTTGTGGCGCTGGGTGGGGCGGTGAAACGTTCGGATAAAGCCAAGCTAGTGCATCAAAGCATGGACACGGTGGCGATGTTCAGCCCGGTCACCAAATACTCGGTAGAGGTTTCTTCTTCGGATGCGATTGCTGAGGTGGTGTCGAATGCTTTCCGCGCCGCCGAGCACGGTCGCCCCGGCAGCGCCTTTGTCAGCCTGCCGCAGGACATCAGCGACGGCCCGGCAACCGGCAATATCCTGCCTGCTAACGGCTCAGTTAAAGCCGGTGCCGCGCCTGATGCCGGCATTGCAGAAGTTGCGAAGCTTATCGCTGGCGCTAAAAACCCGATTTTCCTGCTGGGCCTGATGGCAAGCCAGGACGAAAACAGCGCCGCGCTGTTCCATCTGCTGGAAAAAAGCCATATCCCGGTGACCAGCACCTACCAGGCCGCTGGCGCGGTGAATCAGCAGCACTTTGCTCGCTTCGCCGGGCGTGTAGGGCTGTTTAACAATCAGGCCGGTGACCGACTGCTGCAGCTTGCCGACCTGGTGATTTGTATCGGCTATAGCCCGGTAGAATATGAGCCGGCGATGTGGAATACCGGCGATGCCACGCTGGTGCATATCGACGTGTTGCCCGCCTATGAAGAACGTAATTACGTGCCGGACGTTGAGCTGGTTGGCGATATTGCCAGCACGCTGGACAAACTCACCGCTCGCATCGATAAACCGCTGATTCTTAGCCCGCGGGCGTCCGAAATTCTCGTCGACAGGCAGCATCAGCGCGAGCTGTTGAGCCGCCGTGGCGCACAGCTAAACCAGTTTGCGCTGCACCCTCTGCGTATCGTGCGTGCGATGCAGGACATCGTGAACGACGACGTGACCTTAACCGTCGACATGGGCAGCTTCCATATCTGGATCGCCCGTTACCTGTATAGCTTCCGTGCCCGTCAGTTAATGATTTCTAACGGCCAGCAAACCATGGGCGTGGCGCTGCCGTGGGCCATCGGTGCCTGGCTGGTGAACCCCGGCCGCAAGGTGGTTTCGGTTTCCGGCGACGGCGGTTTCCTGCAGTCCAGCATGGAGCTTGAAACGGCGGTGCGCCTGGGGGCAAACGTGCTGCACATCATCTGGGTGGACAACGCCTACAACATGGTGGCGATTCAGGAAGAGAAAAAATACCAGCGCCTGTCGGGCGTTAACTTCGGGCCGGTGGATTTCAAAGCTTACGCGGACGCCTTTGGCGCACGAGGCTTTGCGGTGGAAAGCGCCGAGGCGCTGGAGCCGACTTTACGCGCCGCAATGGACGTTAACGGCCCGGCGGTGGTAGCGATTCCGGTTGATTACAGCGACAACCATCTGCTGATGAGTCAGCTGCATCTCAGCCAAATTCTTTAAATGACAGAAGGATATTGTGATGAAAAAAGTAGCATTGGTTACCGGTGCCGGTCAGGGGATCGGTAAAGCTATCGCGCTGCGTCTGGCCAAAGACGGTTTTGCCGTCGCCGTGGCTGACTTTAACGCGAAAACAGCCAAAGAAGTGGCGGACGAAATTAACCGCAACGGTGGCCGCGCGCTGGAAGTGACCGCAGACGTTTCCGACCGCGACCAGGTGTTTGCCGCCGTTGAAGCTGCCCGTAAAGGACTGGGTGGGTTTGACGTTATCGTGAATAACGCGGGCGTGGCGCCTTCTACGCCGATCGAAGACATTACCCCGGAAATCGTCGACAAGGTTTACAACATCAACGTGAAGGGCGTGATTTGGGGCATTCAGGCGGCGGTTAAAGCCTTCAAAGCGGAAGGCCACGGCGGGAAAATCATTAACGCCTGTTCCCAGGCAGGGCACGTGGGCAACCCGGAACTGGCCGTTTACAGCTCCAGCAAATTTGCCGTTCGCGGCCTGACCCAAACCGCCGCCCGTGACCTGGCTCCGCTCGGTATTACCGTTAACGGCTACTGCCCGGGGATCGTTAAAACCCCGATGTGGGCTGAAATCGACCGCCAGGTCTCCGAAGCTGCAGGCAAACCGCTGGGCTACGGCACCGCTGAGTTCGCAAAACGCATCACCCTGGGCCGTCTGTCTGAACCAGAAGACGTCGCCGCCTGCGTGTCTTACCTGGCCAGCGCCGACTCCAACTATATGACCGGCCAGTCGCTGCTTATCGACGGCGGGATGGTCTTTAATTAAAAAAGAGTTTTAATGTGGAGTACCTTTTGGCCTGGCGGGGAACCGTTGGGCCTTTTTTATTTGCCGCTGTTTATCTGAAGTTTTTTATCCACCTCTATACTTTGTCATGGCAACTGCCAGAAAAATCACCGAAAGGATTGTGCATGACAAACCAGCCGCAGACGGCCGGCGCGGAAGCCTCCGGGACAACGCCGCATCAGTTTATTCTCGCCGGGAGCGCGCTCGGCGTGGTGTTCGGCGATATCGGCACCAGCCCGCTTTATACCCTGAAAACGGTACTGCTGCTTTCCGGGAACAACCCAACCCCGTCGGTGATATTGGGGCTGCTGTCGCTGATTATCTGGACGCTTATCCTTATTACCTCGGTGAAGTATGCGATGTTCGCCATGCGCATCGACAACCACGGCGAGGGCGGGATCATGGCGCTGATGTCGCTGCTGGTGGCTCGAGATAAAGGCTCACGCTGGGTGGTGTTGGCGGCTTTGTTAGGGGCGGCGCTGATTTATGGCGACGGGGCGATTACGCCGGCGATTTCGGTGCTCTCCGCAATCGAAGGGCTGAACATGATCCTGCCGGAGGCAGAAACCTGGGTGCTGCCGATTGCGGTGACCATTCTGGTGCTGCTGTTTGCCGTACAGCCTTTCGGGACGGCGAAGATCGGCAAAGTCTTCGGGCCGATTATGGCGCTGTGGTTTATTTCTATCGCCGGGCTGGGGATTTGGGGCATCGCGCAGCATCCTGCCGTGCTGCTGGCTATCAATCCGTGGTACGGCCTGCAGTTTCTCGTCTCCAATGGTTTTGTCAGCTTTATGGTGCTGGGCGGCGTGTTTCTGTGCGTTACCGGGGCGGAGGCGCTGTATGCCGACATGGGGCATTTTGGCAAAAAGCCTATCTGGCTGGCGTGGTACGGCGTGGTGTTTCCGAGCCTGCTGCTCAACTATGCCGGGCAGTCGGCGCTGATCCTTTCCGGGGCCGATATCACCCAGAATATCTTCTTCCGCCTTTGCCCACCTGTGTTGCTGATCCCGCTGGTGATTCTGGCCACGCTGGCCACGATTATTGCCAGCCAGGCGATTATCACCGGGGCATTTTCGATGACCCGGCAGGCAATACAGCTGGGCTGGCTGCCGCGCCTGCGTATTCGCCAGACGGCAGCGGAGAGCTACGGGCAAATTTATATCGGCACAATCAACTGGCTGTTGATGGGCGTTACGCTGTTCCTGACGGTGTTCTTTAAGTCCTCTGAAAATCTGGCGGCTGCCTACGGGATTGCCGTTTCCCTCACCATGCTGATGACCTCCGGGCTGCTGTATGTCGCGATGCGCCATATCTGGCAGTGGCGGCGGCTGACCAGCGCGCTGGTGGCGGGGGGCTTTTTAATTGTCGATACCTGCTTCCTGATAGCGAACCTGATCAAAGTCCTGGAAGGCGGTTATATTCCGCTGCTGCTGGCGGCGGTGGTCTGCACGACGATGCTGGTCTGGCACCGTGGCGCGGCGGCGGCGTCCAACGCGGTGAACGAAAAAGTTATCGACGTGAACACGTTCTTTGCCGCACTAAAAGAGCGTGAGGTGCCGCGCGTGCAGGGCTCGGCGGTGTTCCTGACCAAAACCCGTAACGGCATTCCCCCGGTGATGCGCTGGCACGTGGCCCGCAACCACGCGCTACAGCAGCAGGTGCTGTCGCTGACGATTTCAATCATGAACGTGCCGCGCGTGCCGGCGGGTGAAAGGCTGGTAATCGTGGAACAGGCGGCGGGCTACTGGCGCGGCATCGCCCAGTACGGTTTTATGGAGCGCCCGGACATTCCGGAGCTGATGTCGAGGTTAGGGGAAATGGCCTGCGACTTTAGCGTTGAGGACGTAACGTATTACCTTGGGCACGAAACCATTGTTGCCCGTGAGGACGGGCAGGGCATGGCGATCTGGCAGCGGAAGTGCTTTGCCTTTATGGTGAGAAACGCCACGCACGTGACGCACTATTATCGTCTGCCAGGCGATCGGGTGGTAGAGATAAGCCGCAGGATAGCGATTTAGCCCGCGCGAAGCAGCAGGCGGATAAAATCGTCAATATCGTCCAGCGCCAGCTGCCTGTCGGTGGGCGCTGAGGCGACCAGCAGTTTGTCGGCATAGCCGTTTAGCAGGGCGCTAAACTGGCGCGTAATTCTTGCCGCATCCACCGCTTTAAACACCCCAGCGGCAATACCGTCATCGACGATATCGGCCAGCACTTTTTCCCATTTCTGCGTCATCACCAGCGCCAGTTCGGCCCAGAGGGTACTGTGTGCCGCCTGGTGCCAGAGTGTGCCGTAGAGCTGCCAGACCGCGTCCGGAGCATGAGGAAGATAGGTGTGGATCAGCCGCTGCAGTTTATCTGCTGGGGAAAGTGAGTCGGTTTCAGCGGTAAACCTGTGCAGGTCGGCCATTAAAAACTCGGTCATCGCCTCAATGCACAGCGTTTGCCAGTCGCGAAAGTAGTGATAGATATGGCTGCGCGAGATGCCCACCCGCTCGGTGAGTTCGCGGGTGGTGACTTTCTCGATGCCTTTCTCAATGAACAGCTCAATGGCCCCGCTCAGGATTTTGCTTCTCAGCGTGTCCGGTGCTTCTTTCATGACGTATCCACGGTTATCTGAACGCTAGCGGGGCATCTTATCAGCTTTTAGCGATCTGGCTGGATTGCTTTCCTGACTGACGCAGCACATATTTCAAGACCAAGGTACTCGCCGCGACCAGGACCGCAGCGCAGATAACCACGGTGAGATAGGCCTGGCTGAACGCGATACGCGCCAGCTCCGTCAGCATTTGGGCGCTCGCCGTGCTCATTGAGCCTGCAAGATGCAATGCTTCATCGAGGCTGTCGTAGGCGCTGTTCCCGGCGACTAACCCTTCCGGCAGCACCAGGCTTGCGCTGTAGACCGCGGTCATCAGGCCGCCCAGCAGGGTGACGCCGAGCACGCCGCCCATTTCCCAGGACACGTCTTCAATCGCGGCGACCATGCCGGCTTTCTCTTCCGGCGCGTTGAGCATGATTGAGGTCGAAGCGGCGGTAAACGCCACGCCAAGCCCAAGCCCGATGACAAACAGCGCGCCGAGCTGCGGCGTCAGGCTGTAATCGGCCAGCAAAGCCATGCCGCTCATGCCAATCGTCGTGACCAGCAGGCCAAAGACCATTAATTTTGCACCTCCCCAGCGCGGCAGCATGACGCCCGCCAGCGGTGAGGCAAGGGCGGAGCCAATCGGGATGGGTAAAATTGACAGTCCCGCTAAAAGCGGCGTCAGGCCCAGAACGAGCTGCAGGCGCTGGGTCAGCACCAGCTCAATGCCCGTTAACGCGATCATGGTGATAATCGCCACGCTAATGCCGCTGGCAAACATGCGGTTACGGAACAGAGAGAAGTCGATCATCGGCTGCGCCGAACGCTGCTGGCGGCGAACAAACAGCGTTAAAAATACCACGCCAGCCAGCAGGGAACCCACCGCGATAAGCAGCGAGGCGTCCATTTTGCTGAGTTCCTTCAGGGCATAAATTACGCCCACCAGGCCAAGCATAATCAGCAGCGAAGCGGTGAAATCGCACGGGCGGCTCGCGTTCCCGGCGTCACGTGGGATCAGGAACCAGGCAAAGACGATAACCAGCAACACGACCGGCACGTTGATGAGGAAGACCGAGCCCCACCAGAAGTATTCCAGCAGCACGCCGCCGATAACCGGGCCAAGCGCGGCAGCCGCCGAGGCGACGGCAGACCAGATGCCGATAGCCAGCGCGCGCTCGCGTTCGTTGGTAAAGACCTGACGCACGATGGCAAGCGTGGCGGGCATCATCATGGTTGCGCCAATAGCCAGAAATACGCGTGAAGCGATCAGCAGCTCGGCCGTGGGCGAATAAGCCGCGCAAAGCGAAGCTATGCCGAAAACCGGCAGCCCGGACATAAACATCAGTTTGTGGCCGAGACGATCGCTCAGCATTCCCGCGCCCGGCAGGAGGCCCGCCGCCACAAGCGGATAGGCGTTAATGATCCACAGCTTTTCTGACGCGGTTGCGTTTAAAGCCTGGGTGAGCCGCGGCAGCGCGGTATAGAGCACCGTCATATCAATAATGATAAGAAACAGGGTGCTGGTCAGGATCGCCAGAATCAGCCAGCGATTAGTGAAGCGCATGGTTAATGCCTCTAAAAAGAACAAATTTGAGCGGTTGCTCAAGCGCGAAATATACTTGAGCAGTTGCTCAAAGGCAAGTGCGATTCTGGCACCCGGTTAGCTGCGGTTTACTTGTTCCGTGGGGTGTGACCAGGATAAGGTAAGCGCCTGAGAAGCAGTCAATACCGGTTTTAGCAGAAGGCAGGGACATGAAAAAACTGATCGTTATGTTGCACGGCGTAGGAAGTTCAGGGGCGGATCTGGAAGGGCTGGGGCTCTTCGTTCAGCAGGTGATGCCGGAAGTATTATTCGCCTCACCGAACGGCAGCGAGCCGTTTGACGGCGGCGGCGATGCCTGGCAGTGGTTCAGCCTTGCGGACGTTACCGAGCAGAACCGGCCGCAGCGCGTGGTTGACGCCCGCGCCGCGTTTGACGCTAAGCTGCAGGCGATTTTTGAACAACATGATGTGACGCCGGGTAAAGATCAGGTCATCCTGCTCGGTTTTTCGCAAGGTTCTATCATGGCTCTGGATGTGCTGGCCACTTCACGGTTCCCACTGGCGGGCGTGGTAGCATTTTCAGGCCGTCTGGCGTCGCCAAAACCGTATCAAGTCGCGGCAGATGCATCGGCGTTGCTGATTCACGGTATGGCCGACCAGGTTATTCCGTGGTCTGAAAGTGAAGCGGCGGCCGCTGCGCTGACGGAGGCCGGGGCAGAGGTCGAAACGCTGTTTGAGCCGGGCGTGGTGCATACCATCAGTGCGGATGGGGTGTCTCAGGCGCTGGGGTATATTGCGGAGCGTTTTGAGTTAGATCCGGAGTAGTTTTTCCCTTCATCCCTCAGCGGCTGCCTCTAAATCACAAATATCCTCGGCTATGCAGGGCTGGTTAAATTTCCGTTCACTTCCAGCCCTGTTTCATATGCAGCCACCGAATCGGTGAACGTCTCGGGAGAATCACCGTCATTCCCCCGAGACCCCGGACTCCCGGCCAAATAAATCGACCGCTGAAGCGGCAGACCTCAGTTTTATCTCCCAGTCCTGGGTCGGCTGAGATGCGTTCCCAACGCTCTCAGCCTCCGGTCGTTCCCGACGCCCGGACCCCGGCCAGTCGGAGAGAAAACCGAGGCGATTTAAGCCGGAACCGTGCCTCGCTTCAAGCTCATAGCTACTCTGAGCATAAAAATTGCAGCAAGTCCCAAAGCCATGCCCTTGTTCCCGGCTCTCATCGCCCCCGGCTATGACCCAACTCAGGCGGGGTTGAGCTGCCGGGAGCAGCGAAAGAGAACGATCGTCGGGAACGAATCGCGAACGACCCCGAATGTTTGGGTGATAGCCGGTGGGTTTACCGCTTCAGCGGCGATGAGCTCGCCGGGCGCCTGGGTTGCCAGGGAGATGGCGTAATCTCCCTGGCACGTTCACCGTGCCGGGAACGTGCAGGGAAAACCGATCTATGGGTGAACGGAACTCCGCAAAGTAACAGAATCCCATCGTGGTTTGGATCCCCTCTTCCCGGTGGGGAGAGGACCAGGGTAAAGAGCTCAACCTTCAAGACTTACTCATATCACTCAGCAGTACCGCAATACTCTTGCCGCCTTCCGTTTGCTCAAGCGCAATTTTCACCGCAATGGTCAGCGGAACGGAAAGCAGCATTCCCACCGGGCCGAGCAGCCAGCCCCAGAAGATTAACGACAGAAACACCACCAGCGTCGACAGCCCAAGCCCGCGGCCCATCATTCGCGGCTCGAGAATGTTGCCGAACACCAGATTAATCAGCAGATAACCCGCCACGACGATCAGGGTTTCATACAGTCCGCTAAATACCAGGACCTGCACCACGGGCGGGATAGCGGCCAGCACTGAGCCGATGTTTGGAATGTAGTTCAGCGCAAAGGCCAGCAGACCCCAGATAAAGGCAAAACGAACGTCGAGCGCGGCGAGCATGCCCCAGACCACCAGCCCGGTCACGATGCTGATCGCCGTTTTCAGCACCAAATAATGGCTGACGCTGTCCAGCGCTCGCTGAATGGCGCCCATCCCTTCTTCGGGACGAGACATCAGCTGTTGCAGTTTGCGCGGCAGTTGAGGGACTTCAATCAGCATAAACACCACGGTGAGCAGCAGCAGGAAGATGGAAGACATCGCGTTGGAAAGCTGGGTCAGCAGGCTGGTCACCAGCGTCATCAGGGCGTTAGGATCGACGTACTTCATTAATTCGTCGACGGAAACTGAGATCCCCACGCGCTGCAGCCAGGGCTCAATCGTCTTTAACGGCACCACCAGCGAAGAACGATATTGCGGCAGGGTTCTCGCCAGCTCGTTAAGCGAGGTGCCAAGATAGGCCAGCAGCAGTACCATGCTCAGAATAATCACCACGATAACGAGGCTAATTGCCAGTACGCGTGGCACCCGCAGTCGTTCGAGACGACGAATCAGCGGGTTAAGAATAACGGCAATAAACAGTGCCAGAATAAAAGGCACGATGATATCCGCTGCGGCTTTTATTCCCACCAGAATAATGACCAGCATGCCCAGCATAATCACGGCCTTCAACGCCTTGAGAGTAATGATCGGTTTTGCCATTGTTGCTGATTCTCCAGTGTGACGGGACAAAAAAAATAATACACCGCCAGTAAAAAGTTCATCCATTAATTACGCTATTTTAACCGTTGAAAACAGTTTAATACATTACGGCATGGGCGATGCGCAGCGTAAAGGAGTGTAAGTGTCAGGCGCTAACATACCGAATTATGGTATAAAATCGGCGTGTTTAACTACCGAGGACAATTTTCTATCCGCAACTGACGAGAAGCAACACCGCGGATAAGTTGGAAATATTATGGACAATATGTTCAGCACTTCATTAAATCAGCATTCTATTTTTATCACTTCTACTTCTTCACTCTCTGGTGAGCAGCACTGGCGCAACGCGCTTTAGTCCCTTTCTTCTGACAATTTTTCTGGTTTTTTAATTTGCCCTTGCTCGTCGTTTGACGTGGCTTGCAGGCTTTGTGCAGCACTATTTTCTCTGTCAGGAGAGAAATCATGATTTACTGGATTTTACTGGGATTAGCTATCGCCGCCGAAATTACCGGCACCTTATCCATGAAATGGTCAAGCGTCAGCGAAAATAACGCAGGTTATATTTTCATGCTGGTCATGATCGCGCTTTCTTATATTTTACTGTCGTTTTCGGTGAAAAAAATCGCCCTTGGCGTGGCCTATGCCATGTGGGAAGGGATTGGTATTCTGTTTATTACCTTATTCAGCGTTCTGCTGTTTGATGAGTCCATTTCTCCGCTGAAAATACTCGGCCTGACCACGCTGGTTGTCGGTATTGCGCTGATTAAATCGGGTACGCGAGCGAAAAAAACTCGTCCGGTGACGTCAGAGAAGGGGGATCATCATGCCGTCGTTTGAGTGGGTTCACGCTCTGTGGCTGCTGCTGGCAATCGTTCTGGAAATCGCCGCCAATATATTATTAAAACATTCGGACGGTTTCCGTCGCCCGCTGTACGGCGTCCTGTCTCTGCTGGCGGTTCTGGCAGCATTCAGTGCCCTGGCACAGGCGGTTAAAGGCATCGAATTATCCGTGGCTTACGCGCTGTGGGGCGGCTTTGGTATTGCCGCGACCGTGGCGGCGGGCTGGATCCTCTTCGGCCAGCGCCTCAACCGCAAAGGTTGGGTTGGCCTTGCTTTACTGCTGGTCGGGATGATTATTATCAAAATTGCCTGATCTATCACGCTGCCCGTTAATTATCGGGCAGCGCTTTCCTCAAGGTGTATTACGCTTATTTAACGGCAATAGAACTTCTCTAAATTAAAAAGCCGGAAATCTCCATATTATTTCACTGAGAAGAGAGATGAAATTGCGTAATCCTCTTAGCTGGAAAAGTACGCCCGTTGCCGGAACCCTGTTTGCCATGGTTTTTATGGCAGGGATCGGGCTGATCGTTTCTACCCTCGCGCTACTCTACCTGTCACTTCACCTTATCAGCAGCAAAACCAATGAGATAGATGAACACCGCAGCGCGCTGTCGGTGCAGGGGGCAATTCAGACCTCGGTAAACCGCGTGTGGGCGTTGGTCATCGACAACGCCGTCTGGGATGACGCCGTGAATCAGGTTTATCGCCCGGTACTGGACGTGAACTGGCTGTATAACACCTGGGGCGCGGGCTACAAAATCAATAACCTTTATGACGGCGTTTACGTCCTGGATGAGAGCTTCAACATCCTCTGGGGTTCTTTTCGCGGCCAGCGAGTGGCGGGGCGGGATATCAGCCAGCTGGGTAAGGGTTTTGAAGCTCTGGTTCATCAGAATGCCCAAACGCTGAGGGACGATAAAAAGATTTTCGCCGGTATCACCCAGACAGAATACGGCGTGTCGTTTATCGGCATTGGCCTGATTCGCCCGATGCTGGGCCGGCTTCAGGTGCGCGACGCCACGCGGCGTTATCTGGTGATTGGCCGCCAGATTAATAGCGGCATGCTTAAAGAACTGGGTAACACGTTTCAGATTGAAAATCTGCGCTTAATGCCCGGCCCGTCGGTGTCGGCCAGCGTACCGTTAAACAGTACGTCAGGTGAGACGCTGGGCTATCTGAGCTGGCGGCCAAGGCTGCCGGGCGCGGAGGCGGCACAAGCGGCGTCGGCCGACATTATGCGCATTGCCGTGCTTGCAGCAGTATTGATTCTGCTATTTATCGCCATCAGCAGCCTGGGGTTGTACAAGCTTGCTCGTGGCGAAAAGCAGGCCAGAACTATCGCGCTGACCGACTGGCTCAGCCATTTGCCTAACCGCCGGGCGTTGATCGAGCGGCTGGAAACCATCAGTAAGCGCGGTGATACCGATGAGAAAAGCGTGGTGTTTATCGATCTCGACGGCTTTAAGGACGTGAACGATATCTACGGGCACGACATTGGTGACAAGCTGATCGTCACCATTGCTCATGAGCTTCGCGACAGGGTGCCGAAAAACGGCATGCTGGTTCGTATGGGTGGAGATGAATTTGCCATGATGCTCGGCGGAGAGCACGCCGGGGAACACTCTTCGGCCTTTGCCGGGTCGGTGCTGGATTATCTTAGCCAGCCGATCCCCGTGGGGGAAAGCACCATCCACATCAGCGCCAGCATCGGTATTGCTTCCGGGTCGCTGGTGGACTGCAGCAGCTCTGAGCTTTTCCGCCGCGCCGATATCGCCATGTACCATTCTAAAATTACCGGTAAAGGGCGCACCACCTACTATGATGCGGCGCTAAACAACGTGCGCGAACGTCGGTTGATTATCGAAAATGATATCCGTGCGGGCCTTGCGCGGGATGAGTTTGAGGTCTGGTATCAACCCATTATTGATGCGCGTAGCCAGGTGATGACCGGCGTTGAAGCGCTGGTGCGCTGGCCACGTCGCCCGGAAGGCGAACTGTTCCCGGATGAGTTTATCACCGTGGCCGAAACCAGCGGCCTGATTTACGCCCTGGGGCAGTTTGTGCTTCGTCGCGCGTGCCGGGATTTAGAACCTTATGAGGATTTACGGCTGTCGGTGAACATCTCTCCGGCGCAGTTCCGCGATCCGGAGTTTGAAGATAAGGTTGCCCGGGTATTGCAGGATACGCAGTTTTCGGCGCAGCGGCTGGAGCTTGAGGTCACCGAAAGCTACGTGCTGGAAAACCCGGAACGTGCGCTGGCGGCCATCCGTAATCTTAAATCTCAGGGGATGGCGGTGGCGCTCGACGACTTCGGCAACGGCTATTCGAGCATTGGCTATCTGCGCCGCTTTAATTTCGACACCATCAAAATAGACAAATCCCTGGCCGGGCTGGTGGACAGCGATGAGCAAGCGCTGGCGCTGGTCAGCGGCACGGTGCGCATTGCCAGCGCGCTGGGCATGGCGGTCACGGCAGAAGGGGTGGAAAACGAGTATCAGCTTAAGCTGCTGTGCCTTGCGGGATGTGACCGGCTGCAGGGGTACTACTTTAGCCAGCCGGTGCCGCTGGACGCAGTATTATCGCTGCGTCAGCGGCATCAGGTATAACGCTTACTGGGCCAGCGCTTCCAGCCTGTCGCGAAAGCCGGTGACAGAAATCGCACGGTTATCTGCCCGGTAACGGTCTTTTGCCGCCGGGGCTGAACTTTGCACCGCAATTAGCTGCCAGCCCTGGTCCGTTTTCAACAGCAGCGGGGAGCCGCTGTCGCCGGGCAGGGTATCGCACTGGTGCGACAGCACGGAAGCCTGTGCCCAGCCCGTGACCAGGCAGTTGTTATGGGTATACAGGTCGTCCAGGTGATCCAGCGGGTAGCCGGATTGCGTGACTTTGCGATCCTGTGCCTTTAACGCTTCGGTCAGCGCGTCTTTGTCGCCGTTAAAAAGCGGCAACGGCGTGATGCCTGACGGCGGATTACGAATAATAATCAGGCCAAAGTCATAAGGCGCCGCGTTAGACGGCACAAGCCAGCCGTCGCCGTCCGGCTTAAGACGGTGACCCAGTGATTTATCCACCCGGCCTTCAATGTCATGGATCTCATAGCGCCATTGCCCTTTATGGGAAATAAAGCGCAGCGCGATAGCCTTGTCGGCTTTGCCACGCGGCGGCTGTAACAGGCAGTGCCCGGCGGTCAAGGCCAGGTGCGGCGAAATAAGGGTGGCAGTGCATAAATTGCCGCTGGCTGTTTCCAACTGGCCGATGGCATCCCAGGGGGCATCCTGAGGATTGGTGACGCGAACACGGTCATCTTTACCGAAGAATAGCGTTTTAACGTTAGCCGGGCTATCGTCATCATCCGCATGACCGAGTTGAGGTAAAAGGATCAAAGCTCCTAAAAACAACACAACACTTTTGCGCATAGCTTTCTCTGAAGGGGCTAATAATTATGGTTTTTATAGATGCAGTAACTATAGTCGGAACGGGCCGAAAGTGGGAGTGAAAACAGCAGACTACGCTTTCAGAGCCAAAAGCTCAGCGTAATAATACCGCAGATGATCAGCAGGGCGAGGATTAACTCGAAACTGTAGCGTCGCAACATTATCCGCACTCCAGAAATAAGTACGTACTAAAGGCTGTGCCTTATTCCTAAGAAAACACCCGGCAAGCCGGGTGTCTTTGTAAACGCTTTAAGCTAACGGGTTACCCCGTCTGGCTTATGCTGCTGGCTGTGCAGCTGGTTTAGCAGCGGCTTTGTAATGTTTTTTCACGTGTTTTTTAGCAGCCTGAGCTTTCTGAGCAGCTGGTTTTACTGCTTTTTTGTGGTGTTTTTTAGCAGCCTGGGCTTTCTGAGCAGCTGGTTTGGTTGCTTTTTTGTGGTGCTTTTTGGCAGCCTGAGCTTTCTGCTCGGTCGCTGGCTT
The DNA here is from genome assembly GCF_042138895.1 of Cedecea selenatireducens. Lineage (NCBI taxonomy): Bacteria > Pseudomonadati > Pseudomonadota > Gammaproteobacteria > Enterobacterales > Enterobacteriaceae > Cedecea > Cedecea selenatireducens. The sequence goes on from NZ_JBHIKW010000008.1 coordinate 204,191, forward strand.
AGCGGCTTTTTTGTGGTGCTTTTTAGCAGCCTGAGCTTTCTGAGCGGCAGCTTTTTTGTGTTTTTTATGATGAGTTACTTTTGCAGCTGGAGCTTTAGCAGCAGGTGCAGCAGCGGTGGTTGCTGGAGCAGCAGCTGGCGCGGTAGCGGTAGTGTCAGCAGCGAAAGCAGCAGAAGACAGACCCATAGCAGCGGCAACAACCAGAGCTAATACTTTTTTCATTTCGACATCCTCGAATTTGTTTGTGTGTCAACCCCACTGCGGGGCCGTTGAAATGAACTATAGGCTTGTGGATCAAAGTCTTCAGTGAGTGATTGGTATCGGCGTGTAACGTAATGTACAACGCCGGGTACGGACGACCCGGCGTGAGGGGTTTACAGGTAGCGAGACTCTAAATGTTTGCGGAAATACAATGGGTTAAGGTCTTCTCCGGTAGCATTGGTTATCAGCTGTGAGGTGGTGAAACGGCTGCCGTGCTGCCAGATATTTTGTTTTAACCAGTCAAATAATGCGCCGAAATTCCCCCCGGCTATCTCCTGCTCCAGGTTTGGCAGCGCCCGTGAAGCCGCGCTGAACAGCTGGGCCGCGTACATCGCGCCGAGCGTATAAGACGGGAAGTAGCCGAAAGCGCCGTCGGTCCAGTGAATATCCTGCATGCAGCCGTTGCGGTAGTTGCCTTCGGTGGAGAGGCCGAGCCAGGACTGCATTTTCTCATTCCACAGCGCAGGGATGTCGTCGACTTCGATATCGCCGTCGATAAGCGCCCGTTCAATCTCATAGCGCAGAACAACGTGCGCCGGGTAGCTCACCTCATCAGCATCAACGCGAATATAGCCTCGCTCAACCTGCTGGTTAACGTTGATAAAGTTGTTTAGTTCAAACGCCGGCTGCGGACCAAAACGCTCAATAACCTTCGGCAGAAGCAGCTTCAGGAAAGGCGCGCTGCGGCCAAGCTGCATTTCAAAGAATAGGCTCTGCGATTCATGGATGGCGGTAGAACGGGCAAGGGAAACCGGCTGGCCCAGCCATTCACGCGGCAGGTTTTGCTCGTAGCGCGCGTGGCCGGTTTCGTGAATCACGCCAAACAGCGAGCTGAACAACTCTTCTTCGTTATAGCGCGTGGTGATGCGCACGTCTTCAGGCACGCCGCCGCAGAACGGGTGCGCGCTAACGTCCAGACGCCCGCCGTTGAAGTCAAAGCCCAGCAGCGCCATGGTATCAAGGCCCAGCTGACGTTGAGTTTCGGTGGCAAAAGGCCCCTGCGGGGTCAGCGTTTTTTCTTTGGACTGCTTGTCGACGACCTTCTGTAGCAGGTCCGGCAGCCAGTCACGCAGATCGCCAAACAATACGTCGAGCTTGGCGCTGGTCATGCCCGGCTCGTAGATATCCAGCAGCGCATCGTAGCGGGAAATGCCTTTGGCCTCCGCACGCAGGCGAGCTTCTTCGCGACTAACGCGAACCACTTCTTTCAGGTTCGTGGAGAAACTCTGCCAGTCGTTGGCCGGGCGCTGGGTGCGCCAGCCGTGTTCACAGCGGGTGCCGACCAGCGACTTTTCTTCCACCAGCGCGTCAGGCAGCAGCACGGCTTCCTGATAATGGCGGGTCATTTCGCGCAGGTTGGCGCGCTCAACGTCATTAAGATCTTCCTGAGCGGCGGCCTGTAGCAAGGTGGCAATTTTCTTGTCGGTCAGGATCTGGTGCTTAAGCACGCTAAGTTCAGCGAGGGCCTCGCCGCGAGCCTGACTGCCGTTGGCCGGCATCATGGTGGACATATCCCAGCCTGCAATGGCAGACAGGTGATCAAAACGGGACAGACGCTGGAAGGTTCGGGTCAGGTGATTATAGTTTTGCTTTTCCATATGGCCTCGTGAACAGGTTGTTAACGCCAAAGAAAATAGCATTAAGCTTACCTGAACACGAGAGCGGCAGCAGGTTAGTGTGCCTTGTGGTGCAAACGCGTGGCGACCAGCAAAGCCACCAGCAGCAGCGAGCCGATAAATGCCGCTACGCCGTTCCAGCCAAACTGGTGCCAGAACACGCCGCCGAGGGTGCCCGCGAGGCTGGAGCCAAGATAATAGCTAAACAGATAAAGCGAGGAGGCCTGGCCTTTTGCCCGCCGGGCGCGTGGGCCAATCCAGCTGCTGGCAACCGAGTGGGCAGCAAAAAATCCCGCAGAGAACAGCAGCATCCCGGCAAAAATGACGATCAGCGAGGAGAAGACGGTCAGCGTCAGGCCAAGAAACATAATGGCGGTGAAGCCAATCAGCACCGGGCCACGGCCATATTTCGCGGTCATGGCGCCCGCTTTTGGCGAGCTCCAGGTGCCGGTGAGGTAGGCCACGGAGAGCAGGCCCACAATGGCCTGGCTGAGGAACCACGGCGCTTCCATCATCCGGTAGCCAATGTAGTTAAACAGCGTGACAAACGCCCCCATCAGCAGGAAGCCCTCGGCAAACAGCAGCGGCAGCCCTTCATCACGCCAGTGCAGGCGGAAGTTAATAAACAGCGTTTTTGGCCGCAGGCTGGATGCGCGGAAATGCCGGGACTGGGGCAATATTTTCCAGAACATCAGCGCCGAGGCGAGGGCAAAACAGCCGATAGCCGCCACCGCCACGCGCCAGGTAAAGAAGTCGGTCAGGACGCCGGTGATAAGGCGGCCGCTCATACCGCCGATGGAGTTCCCGCTAATGTATAAGCCCATCGAGAAGGCCACCACGCTGGGGTGCATCTCCTCGCTAAGGTAGGTCATGCCGACTGCCGCAACGCCGCTTAAAGAGAGGCCGATAAGGGCGCGCATAATAAGAATGCCGTGCCAGCTGGTCATCAGCGTCGACAGCAGGGTACAGCAGGAGGCCAGCAGCAGCGCGGTCACCATCACCTGTTTACGGCCGATGGCGTCCGAAAGTGGGCCGGTAAACAGCAGGCCAATGGCCAGCATGGCGGTAGAGACCGAGAGCGAGATACTGCTGCTCGCCGGGCTGACGCCAAACTCATGGGATAGCACCGGCAAAATAGGCTGCACGCAATAAAGCAGGGCGAAGGTAGCAAGGCCGGCGGAAAACAGCGCCAGCGTGACGCGCATAAACTGGGGAGTACCTCGTTTGATATAGCTGACAGAGTGGGAAGCAGGGCTTTCGTCGGCATCCTCTGTCGGGGCGGTGCTGACGGTAGTTGTACGACTCAAGATAAATCCTTACGCGGGCGTTAACTTATTCTTTACAGAGTAGAAAAGTGTAAATGTTCTGTCTAATATATTAATAATCTCAAATGATACTTTAAACATATGAATATTGAGCTGCGCCATCTTCGCTATTTTGTCGCCGTCGCCGAAGAGCTGCATTTTGGCCGGGCGGCTGCCCGGCTGCGGATCTCCCAGCCGCCGCTTAGCCAGCAAATTCAAATCCTCGAAGAGCAAATCGGTGCCCGACTGCTGGCGCGCACTAATCGTAGCGTTAACCTCACCGCGGCGGGGCAGCAGTTTCTCAGCGATGCCCGGCAAATTCTCAGTCAGGTTGATGCCTCTGCCGCACGTGCCGCACGCCTGCATCAGGGGGAAACCGGCGAGCTGCGTATCGGTTTTACGTCCTCCGCGCCGTTTATTAAAGCAGTTTCAGACAGCCTGTCCCGCTTTCGCAAGCGTTACCCTGACGTGCATCTCCAGATGCGTGAGGTGAATACCCGCGAGCAAATTTCCCCTTTGAATGAGGGCGAGCTTGAGCTGGGGCTAATGCGTAATACGCGCCTGCCGGATACCCTGAACTGGACGCTGATTTTGCGTGAACCGCTGCTGGCGATGGTTCATCGCGACCATCCGCTGGCCAGCAGCCGCTCGGTATCGCTTAAGCAGCTTGCGCAAGAGCCGTTTGTTTTCTTTGACCCGCACGTTGGTACCGGGCTGTACGACGACATTATCGGCTTACTCCGACGTCATCATATCGTGCCGTACATCACTCAGGAGGTCGGTGAGGCGATGACCATCATTGGTCTGGTTTCTGCCGGGCTGGGGGTATCGATTCTTCCTGCTTCGTTTCAACGCATTCGCCTGAGCGATGTGGTGTGGCTGCCCATTGACGAACAGGAAGCGCAGTCGGAACTTTGGCTGGTCTGGCCGAAGCACCGGGAGCTGTCGGAGGCGGCAAAGCGTATCTCGGCGCTGTTAACTGAAGCCTCATGGGCGTTAAAATAGGCCTAATGTGGCGGGATTATGTGCGGTAAATCACATCCCTACCTAAATATTTGACGACCCTGCGGGAAGTGTTTCACCATAGCCTGAAAGTTTATTTCGAAGCGCGAAAATAAAGGGAGTACCACGTGGTTGCTGATAGTCAACCGGGCCATATCGATCAGATTAAACAAACCAATGCCGGCGTTGTTTATCGCTTGATTGATACCCACGGCCCGGTGTCGCGGATCGATCTTTCCCGCCTGGCGCAGCTGGCCCCGGCCAGTATCACCAAGATTGTGCGAGAAATGATTGAGGCGCATCTGGTACAGGAAACGGAAATCCAGGATCCCGGCAGCCGGGGCCGCCCTGCGGTGGGCCTGATGCTGGAAACCGAAGCGTGGCATTACCTCTCCATACGCCTGAGCCGGGGCGAAATCTCCCTTGGCCTGCGCGACCTCAGCAGCAAGCTGGTGGTAGAAGACTCGGTGGACCTCCCGACGGATGACCAGCAGCCTCTGCTGGAACGCATCGTTTACCAGGTTGACCAGTTCTTTATTCGCCATCAGCATAAGCTTGAACGTCTCACCGCCATCGCTATCACGCTCCCTGGCATTATTGATACCGTGCACGGCATTATTCATCGCATGCCGTTCTACGATATCTGCGATATGCCGCTGGGCGAGGCGCTGGAAAAGCACACCGGCGTGCCGGTATTCATCCAGCACGACATCAGCGCGTGGACCATGGCAGAAGGGCTGTTTGGTGCCTCTCAGGGAGCCAGGGATGTTATTCAGGTAGTGATTGATCATAACGTGGGGGCCGGGGTGATCACCGATGGCCGCCTGCTTCACGCCGGCAGCAGCAGCCTGGTGGAAATTGGTCATACGCAGGTCGACCCGTATGGCAAACGCTGCTACTGCGGCAACCACGGCTGCCTGGAAACTATCGCCAGCGTGGAAAGCGTGCTGGAACTGGCGCAGCAGCGTATGAGCCAGTCTATGGGCTCGATGCTGCACGGCCAGCCGCTGAGCGTGGAATCGCTGTGCGACGCCGCGCTGAACGGTGATCTGCTGGCCAAAGACATTATCACCGGCGTCGGGCAAAACGTTGGGCGCATTCTGGCCATCATGGTTAACCTGTTTAACCCGCAAAAGATCCTTATCGGTTCGCCACTTAATCGCGCCGCGGCGATCCTTCATCCGGCCATCACCGACTGTATCCGCCAGCAGGCCTTACCCGCCTACAGCAGCCACACCGTGGTGGAAGGCACACAGTTTAATAACCGCGGCACCATGGCCGGGGCGGCGCTGGTAAAAGACGCAATGTATAACGGCTCTTTACTAATTCGCCTGCTGCAGGGCTAATCTTAGGCCCTGATTCACCAAAAATTGCGCTATCTCAATCTGGCTAAAGCGCCATTCTTTTAGACTTCCCGAGTTAATTTTTCTCTTTACTTATATGGCTAGCATTACCTCGGGAGACAGTCATGCTTAAGCGTTTCTTTATAACAGGTACCGATACCGCCGTGGGGAAGACGGTGGTTTCACGAGCCTTGCTGCAGGCGTTGTCGGCCAGCGGGAAAAGCGTCGTCGGTTACAAACCGGTCGCGAAGGGCAGTAAAGAGACGCCAGAGGGGCTGCGCAACAGGGATGCGTTGGTACTGCAAAGCGTCTCGACGATCAAACTGCCTTACGAAGCCATTAACCCCATTGCGCTGAGCGAAGAAGAGAGCAGCATCAGCCATCACGGGCCGATTAACTATTCGCTGCTGTCGAGCGGGCTGCAAAGGCTTTCCGACCAAATGGACCACGTCGTGGTGGAAGGCACGGGCGGCTGGCGTAGCCTGATGAACGATCTGCGCCCGCTGTCTGACTGGGTTGTTCAGGAGCAACTGCCGGTGCTGCTGGTGGTGGGCATTCAGGAAGGCTGCATCAATCACGCTTTACTGACCGCGCAGGCGATTGCTAATGACGGGCTGCCGTTCATTGGCTGGGTGGCTAACCGCATTAACCCAGGCCTGGCGCACTACGCGGAAATCATCGAGGTGCTGAGTAAGAAACTGCCCGGGCCGCTGGTCGGTGAGCTGCCGTATCTGCCCCGAGCAGAACAGCGCGAGCTGGGCGCATATATCGATTTATCCCGGTTGCGCAACGCTCTGACGGTAGACCGACTGCGGGCGTAGCCAGCGCGACAGCGTTGAGGCGATAACGCAGGTCAGCAGTAAACCGGGGAGCAGCGTAAACTCCCCGGTCATTTCGCAAATCATCAGCGTCGCCATAATCGGCGCATGCGTGGTCGCCGCCAGCAAAGACGCCATTCCCGTTAGCCCCAGCAGGATAATCAGCGGTTCGCCGCCACCCCAAAGCCCGCAAATCTGCCCAAACAGCATGCCCAGCGCCGCGCCCATAAACAACGTTGGCGTAAAGACGCCGCCCGGTGCCCCGGAGCCGCTGCTTGCCATCACCGCCAGCAGCTTGCACAGCAATACGCCCGCCACAAACAGCAGCGCGGGCGGGCTGGAAAGAAACGACTGCACCACGCTGTACCCGTTGCCCCAGGCGGTTGGCGTCACCAGCGAGAGCAGGCCGACAATCAGCCCGCCGAGCGCCAGCTGCAGCGGCGGCGACAGCCGAAGACCGCGAAATAGCGCGCTGCTTTTGGCCAGCAGCCACAGCATGAGCGGCCCGGCGACACCCGCCGTTAACCCGAGCAGCGCCATCAGCCCGTAATGGGCAGGCAAAGGCGGATCGAGCAGGGTGACGATGTACAGCGGGGCCTGGCCGCCGTTCAGCAGGTGGGTCATCAGCAGGGCGCTGACGGCGGCAATCACCACCGGCCCCAGCGAGGCAAGCATCAGCGAGCCAAATAAAATCTCCGCGATAAACAGGCTGCCCGCCAGCGGCGCATGGTAGGCGCTTGCCATCCCGGCGGCGGCTCCGCAGGCCACCCATAGCTTCCATTCTTTGTCTGGGGTAAAGCGCTGCGCAAATACGGAGGCAAAAACCGTTGCCAGCAGGATCATCGCCCCTTCACGGCCGATGGCGCTGCCGCTTGACACGACGATCAGCGATGCGGCGGATTTGACCAGGCTGGAAGGAACGTCCAGCCTGCCGTCGCCTGTTTCAATGGCTTCCATATAGTCGGTTGGCGCAGAAGGGCGCTGGCGGGTAGCTCTCTGCCAGCCCCATAGCAGAAGCCCGGCCAGCAGGCCGCCTGCCGCAGGTGTTAATACGCGTCGCCATGGCGCGAGCGCGGACGCCGCCGCAACAAGGCTGCCGCCGTGGTCGCCCAGGAAGACGTTTTCCAGCAGATACATAGCCTGACGAAATAGCCACACAACCAGCGCGGAGGCCAGGCCAATAAAGATCGCAATCACCAGGCGGCGAAGCATTTCTCTGATGTCAGGAAAGGCGTGTAAACGGTGCATAGCGCAAAAGGTGGCGGGGGAATGGCGCTATTGTGGGGGAGAAAGCCGATAAGCTCAAAAGGAAAATGCGCCACCGGGAGGCAGCGCATGAAGTTGCTTAGCTCTGCTGAATATTCAGCGCCCGGCGCGTTCGGCCCGAGCTGAGATAATCGGCAATATAATCCTGCGAAATTTCCCCACTGTAGCGGCCATCTTCATCGGTGATCGGCATCCAGACCATGTTGTGCTCATACAGCTTAGAAAGCACGATGCGCAGGTTTTCCTCCGCGCGGCCTGTTACACGGAACGGATGAAGCAGGTCGATACAGCTGCCGGTTGTGCCTCGAGCTTCGCGACGCTTAACGAAGCCCAGGGGTTTGCCGTCGGCGTCAACCACGGTTATCGAACGCATGTCGTTATCGTCCATGGTGGCGAATGCTTCCGCCAGAGGCGTGGATTCTCGCGCCGTAATGGTAGGCTGCTGGTCGGTGACGTCCCCGGCCTGCACCAGCAGCAGGCGCTTCAGCGTGCGGTCCTGGCCGACAAACGAGCCGACGAAGTCATTGGCCGGTTTCGCCAGCAGCTCATCCGGGCTGGCACACTGGACGATTTTGCCCTGGCGGAAGACCGCAATCCGGTCGCCCAGCTTCAGCGCTTCATCAATATCGTGGCTGACCAGCATCACCGTCTTTTTGAGCTGGCGCTGCATATCCAGAAACTCGTTCTGGATGGTTTCGCGGTTAATCGGGTCGACCGCGCCAAACGGCTCATCCATCAGCAGCACCGGAGGATCCGCCGCGAGGGCGCGGATCACGCCAATTCTCTGCTGCTGGCCGCCCGACATTTCACGCGGGTAGCGGTTAAGGAAGCGGTTGGGGTCGAGCGCCACCATGCTCATTAGCTCGCTGGCGCGCTCTTTACAGCGGGCTTTGTCCCAGCCCAGCATACGCGGCACGACGGTAATGTTTTCTTCGATCGTCATGTTGGGGAACAGGCCGATTTGCTGGATAACGTAGCCGATATTACGCCGCAGGGTGACGGTATCCAGATCGTTGGTGTCCTGGCCGTTGATTAAGATTTTGCCGCCGGTCGGTTTTATCAGGCGATTGATCATTTTCAGCGTGGTGGTCTTGCCACAGCCGGAAGGGCCGAGCAGGACGCACATTTCTCCTTCGGGCACGTTCAGGCTGATGTTGTCGACGGCGTTAAAGGTCTGGCCGTTTTTCTGCACAAATTGTCGCGTGAGATTTTCAAGTTTTATCATTATTAACTCTCCTTTGAATACGGCTTCACGGTGGGGCTACCACTTAGTGAAATGCAGCTGCAGGCGATGCAGCAGCCAGTCAAGTACTATGGCTAACAGGCAGATCATCACCGCGCCGGCAATCAGCATGCGGATGTCACTCCCGCCGATGCCGTTGAGCAACAGCAGGCCCAGGCCGCCCGCGCCGATGACGGCGGCAATCGCCATGACGCCAATGTTCATGACTACGGCGGTGCGGATGCCGCCAAAAATCACCGGCAGCGCCATGGGAATTTCCACCCAGCGCAAGCGCTGCCAGAACGTCATGCCGATGCCGCGTCCGGCTTCACGCAGCCCCGGCGGCAGGCTGTCCAGCGCGGTGTGAGTGTTGCGCACAATCGGCAGCAGGGAATAGAGGAATACCGCCGTAACGGCAGGCACCACGCCAATACCCTGACCGATCAGCGAAAACAGGGGGATCATCAGGCCAAACAGCGCCACGGACGGAATGGTGAGCAAAATCGTGGCAAAGCCCAGAACCGGCGTAGCAAGCCATTTGTGACGCACGATAAGAATACCCAGCGGCACGCCAATGATGATGGCCAGGCCGACGGCAATCAGGACTAACCAAAGGTGGTGCAGGGTAAGGGAACCAATATACCCCGCGTTATCAATCATATAGTGTAACGTTTCCACGATACCTCCTTAGAGCAAGCCTTTCTGCTGCAGGAATTCTCGAGCGACCTGCTGCGGGGTTTCATGGTCGATATCAACTTTGGCGTTCAGGGTTGTTATCACCTCATTGTTCAGCTCGGACGAAAGGGTGTTCAGCGCCTCTTCAAGCCCGGGATGCGAGTCCAGCACGTCTTTACGCACGACGGGCGTGACAGCGTAACTTGGGAAGAAGCCCTTATCGTCCACCAGCGCTTTCAGGTCAAAGCCCTTCATCCGTCCGTCGGTGGTGTAGATCAGCCCGGCATCGACAAAACCGTCGCGGATGGCGTTATAGACCAGGCCAGGGTCCATCTGGCGGATCTGCGGGCGGTCCAGCGGCATGTTGTAAACCTGTTGCAGAGGCTTCAGGCCGTCGCTGCGTCCGGCGAATTCGAGATCAAGGCCGAGCATCCAGTTATGTTTCGGGTCGGTCTGGCGAATATGCTCGATGCGTTCTACCAGCTGCGACATCGTGGTGATGCCTTCTTTTTCTGCCCGCTCGCGCTTCATGGCGAAGGCGTAGGTGTTGTTCATTTCGGCCGGTTTAAGCCAGACGAGGCCAAGTTTTGCATCCAGCTTTTTGACCGTGTTGTACGACTCTTCGGGCGTCATGCGCTTATTAATATGGTTGAAGATAATCAGCGAAGTACCGGTGTACTCCCAGGTCATATCAATCTGTTTATTGATCATCGCATTACGAGAAATCACCGTCGCGATGTTGGTCTGGGGCGTAACCTGAAACCCTTTTTTAGCCAGATACTGGGTGGTCATGGCCGACAAAATATGCTGCTCGGTAAAGCTCTTGGTCGCCAGAATCAGCGGCGCGGCCTGGGCCTGTGAGGCGATAAGTGATGCCGCGGCAAACGCCGCCGTCAGCACGCGTGAAAGCAGTCTCATAAACGCTCCTTATTGTTGTTATTGAGCTGTGTGGGGGCTGAGCACCCGGCCCAGGCTGGCCAGCGCCAGGTCAAGAATCAAGGCAAACAGAGCCGTTGCCACGGCGCCGAGTATCAGCGTCGGGAAGTCGTTCAGGTAAATCCCCGGGAAGATAAGCTCGCCGTAGCTGCTCGCGCCGATAAGAAAGGCCAGCGGCGCCGTACCGACGTTAATGGCGGTGGCAATACGCACGCCGGAAAGAATTACCGGCCAGGCGTTGGGGATTTCTACCTGACGCAGTCGCTGCATTTTGGTCATGCCAATCCCGTTGGCGGCCTCTATTAGCGAGGGGGGAACGCTGCAAAGTCCGGCATAGGTATTGCGTACGATGGGAAGCAGCGAGGCGAGGAACAGGGCGATAATGGCCGGCTTGTCGCCGATGCCAATGATAACCATCGCCAGCGCCAGCACCGCTAGCGGCGGCAGCGTGTTGCCAATGTTGAAAATTTGCATGACGTACTCTGCCCAGCGGCGAGCCGCAGGTCGGCTGAGCAAAATCCCGCTGGGAATACCGACCAGCAGGGCGAGAGCCATAGAGCTGAAGACCAGAATCAGGTGTTGCTGCCCGAGGTAGAGTAAATCGACCTGGCGGGCTTTAAGGGTGTCGAGGCCGATGCCCCAAACCAGTAGACCGAGCACTAAAAAAAGCGCAAGCAGTCCGAGCAGGAACCGTGTTGCGAAGGATGCGTTTTGCATTGCAGTGTGTCTCCCTGGGTGCACGCGTTATCGCCGCCGGAGGGGCGGCCTGTTGTTATGCCATGTGTCGGCAGGGTGTCTGGAGCTATAGCAACGCAGCGGGAAGGATTCCAGCTTTGGGGACAATTAAGTGGCTAATGGTTTAGCGGATAAAGTAATGCCCAGGCCTTATGGCTTCTGGTCTGAGGGAGAAAAGTAAAGATTTGTCTTAAAAATGTTAACGTGAAGTGACGTTGTCACATTTGTGGTGTGGGGAAATCAGCGATTTTTCAGGAAACCGGTCGCGCCCGGCCTCCTGAAAGTCCAGGATTCTTAGAAGTGCAGTTCTTTGCGGGCAACGGGCATCAGCATGCCTTGCTGCCAGCCTGAAAGCGTCATTCTGGTCAGTAAACCTAGCCCACGATAGAAATCATTCGCCGCGTTTTCGGTAAACAGGTTCAGATAACGATCGGCCCAGGGCAGCAGGTGCCAGGCAAGCAGCTCGTCAAGCTGCGGCTGTTGCCCCTGGTCGGCAAGCCAGGCCGCCAGCATCAGCATTAAGCCAAAATGATCTTCTGGCTCGTTTTGCTCCGTTTGCGGGGCAAAGCCCTGCGCGCGCATCCACTGGCGAAGCTCAAGCATCGAGTCGCCAAACAGCACGTTTTCTTTATCCAGATAGACGGAACCCCAGGGCGGCGCGGGCAGCGCGTACGGGCCAATAAACAGGCGCTGATATTCTTCGCCTACCGGCGTGTCGCTGTCCGCCAGGCCTGTGGCCATCATCGAGGCTATTTCCGCAAGTTCGGGAGCCTGTACCGGCCATTCTTTTACCCACTCAGGGGCTGAGAGCATCCCGAGAAGCGAGGCGCAGTCCGGGTGGTTCGGCGCATGGTAAAACAGGGCTCCGAGCACCCGGCCGCTAAGGGCTACCGCCGACAGGCGTTGTTGTTCAGAGGTCATGATTGATTCCTTCTTAGATCTTTTTAATCTCAACGAGATTGGTGTGCTGCGGGTTGCCCTTTGCCAGCGGCGATGGGCGATGCGTTGTCAGCGTATTGATGCAGGCCCCGTGGTCGATTCGATCGCCCCCCATATCGGCATTATGCCAGGCACCCTGGCCCATCGCCGCAACCCCTGGCATGATGCGTGGAGTGACTTTGGCCTCAATACGCACTTCACCGCGCCCGTTAAACACGCTGACCTTGTCGCCGTTGGTTATTCCGCGCCGTTTGGCGTCGAGCGGGTTAATCCAGACTTCCTGACGCGCTGCGGCCTGCAGGACGTCAATATTGCCATAGGTTGAGTGTGTTCTGGATTTGTAGTGGAAGCCAAACAGCTGGAGCGGAAACTCGCTGCGCTGCGGAGAGTCCCAGCCTTCAAACGTTGAGGCATATACCGGCAGCGGGCTGATGGTTTCGTCTTTTTCCAGCTCCCAGCTGGCGGCAATATCGGCCAGTTTGCTGGAGTAAATTTCAATTTTGCCGGACGCTGTTTTGAGCGGGTTGCCCTGCGGATCTTCACGGAATTTTTTGTAAGCCACAAAATGACCCGCCGGATCTTTACGCTTGTAAATGCCCATCTCACGCAGGGCCTCATAGGCGGGCAGTGCCGGGTCTTTTGCCAGCATTTTCGCGTACAGATATTGCAGCCACTCGCGCTGGGTTCTGCCTTCCGTAAAGGCCTGATGCACATCGTCGCCCAGCCGTTTTGCAACCTCGCTCATCATCCAGTAAATAGGCTTGCGCTCGAACTTAGGCGCGGTGGCGGGCTGAATGAAAATCAGGTAACCCATATTGCCCGCGTAATCGTTAGGAATGATGTCCTCCTGCTCAACGGTCATCAGGTCCGGCAGTAAAATGTCAGCGTATTTCGCCGAAGAGGTCATAAAGTTCTCGATCACCACAATCATCTCGCACTGCTTGTCGTCCTGCAGAATGGCGTGGGTCTTATTAATGTCGGAATGCTGGTTGATGATGGTATTGCCCGCGTAGTTCCAGATGAACTTAATCGGCACGTCCAGCTTATCTTTGCCACGCACGCCGTCGCGTTTGGCGGTCATTTCCGGGCCGCGGGTGATGGCATCGGTCCAGCTAAAGCAGGAGATTTGCGTTTTGATCGGGTTTTCCAGCACCGGCATGCGTTCGATGGTAATGGTGTAGGTGGATTCGCGAGCTCCGCTGTTGCCGCCGTTAACGCCCACGTTGCCGGTCAGAATCGGCAGCATAGCGATGGCGCGTGAGGTCAGCTCACCGTTAGCCTGGCGCTGCGGACCCCAGCCCTGGGCAATGTAGGCCGGTTTTGTACCGGCAATTTCACGCGCCAGCTTGATGATTCTGTCAGCAGGAATGCCGGTAATTGCGGAGGCCCACCGCGGGGTTTTCTCCACGCCGTCGTCGCCTTCGCCCAGAATATAGGCCTTATAGTGCCCGTTACGCGGGGCATTTGCCGGCAGGGTTTTCTCGTCGTAGCCGACGCAGTATTTATCCAGGAAGGGCCGATCGACCAGATTTTCGCTAATCATTACGTGGGCGAGACCCGCCACAAGCGCCGCGTCGGTGCCGGGACGAATGGGGATCCATTCATCTTCGCGGCCAGCGGCCGTGTCGGTGTAGCGCGGGTCGATAACGATCATTCTGGCGTTTGAACGCTCGCGGGCTTGTTCAAGGTAATAGGTGATGCCGCCGCCGCTCATGCGTGTTTCCGCCGGATTATTGCCGAACAGAACGACCAGCTTGCTGTTTTCGATATCCGACGTGCTGTTGCCGTCATTGCTGCCGTAGGTATACGGCATCGCGCAGGCGATTTGAGCGGTGCTGTAGGTGCCGTAATGGCTCAGAAAACCGCCGTAGCAGTTCATCAGGCGAGCCACCAATGAGGCGTAAGGGGACGAGCGGGTAATGTTCCCGCCGACTACGCCGGAAGAGTAGTTAATGTAAACCGCTTCGTTGCCGTATTTTTCGACGGTTTGTTTCAGGCTGGCGCTGACGATGTCCAGCGCTTCGTCCCAACTGATGCGTTCAAACTTGCCTTCGCCTCGGGCGCCTACGCGCTTCATCGGGTAATTCAGGCGTTCCGGATGGTTGATCCTGCGGCGAATAGAGCGCCCGCGCAGGCAGGCACGGACCTGGTGGTCGCCGTAGGTGTCCAACCCGGTATTGTCCGTTTCAACCCAGAAGACTTCCTCGTCACGAACGTGCAACCGCAGGGCGCAGCGGCTGCCGCAGTTTACCGAACAGGCTCCCCAGACAACTTTGTCTTTGCTCTCCGGCGACAGGGCGTCAGCGACCGCGGCTGCCGCGCTACGCATGCCAAAAGGCAGAGAAATGCCGCCAGCGGCGAGCGCCAGGCCGCCAATTGCAGAAGATTTTACCAGGCTACGGCGGCTGATCCCGCCTGGATTATTGAGGTTCGACATCGCTCTCTCCATGACTTTTTGTCGTGTGGAAGACGTTATTATTTGTGTTTTGAGTTTTGGTGATTGCTAAGGCTGCCCGCTAACGGGCGCTTTCGGGGGAAGAGTGTTACTTATTTAGGAGTAGAGGTTATTAACGCCAATCAAAGTTGCGGCTGTTGAGGGCAAATAGGCAGGTATACAGGGGGAAGCAGGGCGCCAGGCACCCTGCCAACGTTTATTGCGGTTCATTTTCCGGCGCGGCGCCGCCGGCAATGCGGGTATAGACAATTTTTTGCGTATCGTTAGCGCAGTGACCAACGACCTGACCGCCGGCTTTATCCGCCTGATCGTTCGGGACGATGGTGAGCGAGAAGCCTGACTCCGGTACGCCGTTATTGATAATTTTCTGCTGAATGTCAGCTTTTACCTTTTCGCAACTGCCCTGTGCGGCCAACGCCGGGGTGGCAGCGATCAGCAGTATCGTGCTTAACCAAACGGTACGTTTCATCATCTCTTCCTTATGTTGAGGCGAACTATAAGCTTGATGTCAAACGGCCGAAAAACGTGGTTTTCGGCCGTTTGGGGCAAACCAGAAAACATTATTCATTGTTTTTATCAGACCATAAGCCGGACTTAAAGAAACAATGAACATTGCCGTTACCCTTTCTATAAGAATAGCGCTTCTAGTGTAAAGTGTTGTATTTGCTTATATCATGTTATGACATGAAAACAAGAGAGCGGCAAAACGTGAAGAAAATCATTATCCTCGGTACGCTGGCTTTAGGGCTTGTCGGGTGCGACAACTCGACGTCACCGCAGGCGTTCACGCCGGAAATGGCCAGTTTTTCTAACGAGTTCGATTTCGATCCTATGCGCGGCCCGGTCAAAGACTTTAGCCAGACCTTGATGAATGAGCAGGGGCAGGTGCTGAAAAGGGTCAGCGGCTCGCTGTCTGAGGAAGGGTGCTTCGACAGCCTGGAATTTCACGATCTTGAAAACAACAGCGGCGCTTCGCTAGCGCTCGACGCTAACTACTATGTTGATCAAGTCAGCCGTGAAAAACGGGTGAGGCTGCAGGGCAAATGCCAGCTTGCAGAGTTGCCCGCCGCAGGCATCAGCTACGACACCGACGACAATGATTTTGTGATAGCCGCGAAGGGCAAAGACGTGCTGGTGACCTACAAATACGACAGCGAAGGCTATCCGCTGGGAAAGGTGACTAAATCAAAAGACAGCGAGCTTGCCATCGTGGCAACAGCCGGGGACGATAAAAAGAAAAAGTTGGATTACAGCGCAACCACCAGCCTGAACGGCAAAATCATCGGCGTAGCGAAGCAAACCTGTGATTACGACAGCCATTTCAACTCGCTGTCCTGCGACCTGGAAATGACGGATGACTCCGTCACGCCGCCAACCGTCACGCATTACACCATCAAAAATACGGTGGAGTATTATTGATAGCGCCATATTACGAAGATTGAAGCCGTTTTCTTTCTTCGTAATTTTTTGACAACCACCTGGCGCAAAGCTACAACTTTGCCGTTTGCTCTTGACTAAGGTTTCTCCCGTGGCCCAGCGTCTCTCGCTCGATTTATATTTAGCGCTGTTTTGCCTGTGCGTCAGCTGCTGGCTGCCCGCAAAGGCAGCGCGTGGCGCAGATCTCAATGAGCAGATGGAGCAGTTTAGCGCGGCGTTAAACCAGTCCACGCCCTCGGCGCAGGTCTCGCTGCAAACCCTGCAACAGCTAGATGCTACGCTGCTCAAGCCCGAATCCATGTATCCACAGTTTCAGGCCTGGTCGTTGCCGGAACTCACGGCGTTTTATCACCTGGACAAGCGCTGTGCCAGCGAGATCGGGTTATCCGCCGCAGTGAAATCATTCATTGCGGCGTTATGCCAGCCGAACATACCTTCTGCGTCCTGGTTCAACGCGAATCCCATCTACCCTTTAGGCGGAAGCAGCGCCCGGCAGTATATTTTGCGTCACCCGGAGGCAGCCGCTGCGCTAAGAAACTCGCTGCATGTGCGGGAAAGACCCGACGACCTTGCGGGCATAGGTACTTTGTCCGATGACAATCTCAATGCGCTGCTGGGTGGCCAACGTTGGCTGTTGCAGAACGGTGAACTCTGGCAGCTTAATCACCAGCAGTGGCGGCGCTATGCCCCCAGGGTCTGGCAGCCGTTGGCCCGGCAGTCCGGCCTTGAACTCGTGAATGCAGGAGGGCGCTGCGATTTGCGCGCAGGGGCGCTGTGCGTCAATGCTCGTGAAGGATACCGCGATGTCTGGCGTTGGCTTTTTGGCCTGCTGGCGATATTGACTACTGCAGGCCTGATGTGGATGGGCTGGCAACGGCACCAGCTACGTGAACGGCAGAGATTTATCACGCAGATGCTGACGCACGAGCTGCGTACGCCCATCGCCCAGTTAAGCAATGTTGTCGAGCATTTTCGCCGTGACTTTGACTTGCTCCCCGAAGGTGCACAGCTCAATTTTGTGGCGCTTGCCGACACGCTGCAACGCATGCGTCAGATGGCTGAAACCAGCAAACATTACCTTATTGCTGAGCACCAGAAGGAAGCGCTGGAAACACTAACCCAGGTGCAGATTAGCGACTGGCTTGATCATCTTTGTGCAGGCAGGGACGGAGTGAATTACTGCCTGGAAGAGGACGCTACCGTTGGCGTCTCGCTGTACTGGAGCAGCCTTTGTCTGACGAATTTACTGGATAATGCTCTTCGTCACGGTGCTGCTCCCGTGCATTTGACGGTCTGCAAAAATAAAACACACCTTATATTTCAGGTGAGCGATCGCGGGAACATAAGCCACAATCCTCTGCTGAAGACCCGCCGCTTGCGCTGGTCAAACAGCAGTCTTGGCCTGGGGTTAACCATTGTTCAGCGCGTTTCTCATCGGCTCAACGGCAGGTTGACGTTCAGCCCCGGACCAACCACTTTCACCCTGGAGTTGCCTTATGACCACGAATAAAGCGCACTCTTTATTGTTAATTGAAGATGATATTGCGCTGGGCGAGGGGCTGGCGGCATTTCTGGAACAGGAAGGGTTTATCTGCCGCTGGTTGCGTAGTACTGAGCATGTTCTTGAATATTGGTATCAGGTCGATTTAGCGATTCTCGATCGCCAGCTTCCCGAGGGTGACAGCCTCCGGCTACTGCCGCAGTGGCTGGCTAAGAAAGCCCTGCCGGTGATAGTTTTGACGGCAAAAGTGAGCGTTGCAGAACGGGTGGCAGGGCTTGAGGCAGGGGCGCGGGATTACCTCAGCAAGCCTTTTGCCCATGTCGAACTGCTGGCGCGGATCCGGGCCCAGCTTCGCCCGTTAGGGGATGGCCTGCTGATTTGCGGGGAGCTCAGCTTACTTCCGGCGCGGCAGGTGGCGAACTGGCAGCAGAAAGAGGTTGCACTGACGGCAACAGAGTTTGCGCTGCTGGCAATGCTAATGCAGATGGCAGGGCGCGTATTTACCCGTGATGAACTGCTTAATCAGGTCTGGGGCTATCAACATTTTCCGTCTACCCGAACGGTTGATACTCATGTTTTGCAATTACGGCAAAAGCTTCCTGGCCTGCCTATTGCGAGCGTGCGTGGCGTTGGTTATCGGCTGGAGATATCGTCATGAAACGGTGTCTCTTTGCCCTCATGATCTCGTCTGTCACCGCCGGCGCGACGCTGCCGCAAACGCCGCTGGAGCCGTTTTATCATCAACTGTTTAACGAGCGTAGCGATCTTGCCAATAGCCAGTTGATTCATGTCTGGCCTCAGTTGAACAGCGATGCACAGCGCACGGCATGGAAAGACGCGCTTTACGCCCTGGTCAGCAAGCAGTGTGGCAAAGATCTGCCTCCCGCAGCGCCTGAGTGGCTGGACGATACAACGTTAACGCTGATGCAGCGGGATATGCCGCTTAATCGTATTTATCGCATTACCCTGAGCGGCAAAAGCCTCCGCCACGATCTGAAGGTTTCCCTGGTGCTGCCTGACGGTAAAGAGGTACTTTCCACCGCGCCAATACAGCACGAACCGGAAAATGAATATCGCGTTGAGAGTCAGGAGTTTAACCAGCCGCTGAGCGAGGGCGTCTATTTGCTGACCGTCTCAAGCGGCGGGCAGCAATGGCAGCAGCCTCTGGCGTTGCAGGGTATTGCGGGACTTAGCCGCATCCAACTTCACGATCGTGAAATTACGCTTAATGCACCGCAGGTAGCTTCCTCATGTCCTGAGCCATGGCTTGAGCAGACTCTGCTTAACCGGACAGACTACAGCCATATTTGGTGGGCAAGGAGCGATAAATTGTCGCTGGTTCCCTGGCCTTCTAAGCTGCCTGACAGCGTATGGGCAACCGTTGCAGTGGTGAGCGCTGAAAACAGGGGAAGCGTGGCGGTGAGAATCGAGCATCGCCTGGCCGGGCCGCTGGTGATGCTACAAAATTAACGCTCGCAGCGCTTTTCTGACATTCATCTGACAATCCCCCTCTACTAACCAGCAATACTGCAGTCTCTTTTGTTACCGAGACATTTGCCATGAAACTTAAAGCACTCCTGGCAGGGCTGGCCCTGATCTCTGCCTCATCTTTTGCCGCTGACAGCCTCGCTTTCTGGGATTCGCCGCAGCACGGCGGCAACAGCTTTAACCGCCTGCCGCCTGACCAGGCCTATTTTTCTGCTCTTAAGGGCTACGGCGCCACCTGGGTAAGGCTGTCCTGGGATAAATGGCAGCCGGAGCAGCGTGATTTTTTGTTGGGGAATGCCGACAACTATCAGGGGCTGATGAAGCAGGATCTGCAAACGCTCAAAGACACGCTGGCCCGCGCCCATGCCGCCGGGCTTAAAGTGGTGATTACGCCGCTTTCGCTGCCCGGTATGCGCTGGTCACAGAACAATAATGGCCGGTTTGACGACCGGCTGTGGCAGGACAAACGTTACTGGCAGCAAAGCGCGAAGTTCTGGCGCGATCTGGCCGCACAGCTAAAAGATAACCCGGCTGTTGCCGCGTACAACCTGATTAACGAGCCTGCGCCAGAGAAGCGGGCGGGGCTGCCGGAACACGCCTCACCGGAGGAAATGAAGGCCTGGTATAAAAAACAGCAGGGTACGGCGAGAGACTTGCCTGAGTTCTATCAAACCGTTATTAAAGCGATACGTGAAGTCGATAAGACCACGCCTGTGATGGTAGATAGCGGCTGGTATGCCGCCGCCGACAGCTTCAGCTACTGGCCATCCGCCCTGAGCGACAGTCGCGTGCTCTACAGCTTCCATATGTACGAACCCTACGACGCGACCAGCGCACCCAACCTTAAACGTCTGAAGCCCTATGCCTATCCCGGCGTCGTCCCTTTCGGCGGCAAACAGGAAAAATGGGACGGTGAACGCGTGGCCGGCTATTTGCAGCAGCCGTTTTCGTGGGCTAAGCAGCGCGGCGTGGCAGAGAATCGCATGGTGGCCGGTGAGTTTGGCTGTATGCGGCAGCTGGCCGGGTGCCGTCAGTATCTCGAAGATGTCCTCCGCGTCATGGATAAAACGCAGGCCCACTGGGCATTTTACAGCTTCCGCGAAGATGCCTGGGACGGCATGGATTACGAACTCGGGAAAAGCAAAGTGCCCTGGTCGTACTGGAAGGCGATTGATGCGCATAAGCGAGATACTTTACCGCGCCATGCCACGCCCGAGTTTGAGCCGATAAGCCGCCGGCTGGCATCACCCACGCGATGAGTTAAGCGTTACGCACTAATGCCAGTTGATGGGTATTTTGAATCATAATGACTAATTCAGTCATGCTCTATGGCTTTATTATGCTATGTTTTTTCTCAGGAATTCCCATAGCGGCAATGAGGCAGGATGAGCAGCAAACTCGATCAGTTTATTCAGCAGGCCGTCAGCGCGGTGCCCATCAGCGGCACTTCGCTGATTGTTTCTTTATACGGCGATGCGCTGGCCCATCGCGGCGGCGAGATCTGGCTGGGCAGCCTGGCGGCGATGCTGGAGCCTTTAGGATTTGGCGAGCGTTTTGTCCGGACGTCGCTTTTCCGCCTTAATAAAGAGGGCTGGCTCGACGTGGAGCGGGTGGGGCGACGCAGTTTTTATCGCCTGACGGACATGGGCCAGAGAATGACCCGCCGTGCGGAGTCCAAAATTTACCGTGCCGGCCAGCCGGCCTGGGACGGGAAGTGGCTGCTGCTGCTTTCTGAAGGTCTGGAAAAAACCACGCTGCAGCAGGTGAAAAAACAGCTTATCTGGCAGGGCTTTGGGGCGCTGGCGCCAAACCTGATGGCTTCTCCCTCACAAAATCTGGCGGACATTCAAAGCCTGCTGCACGAGGCGGGCGTGGCCGAGCAGGTTATCTGTTTTGAGGCCGAATCCCCGCTGCAAACATCGCGCGCGGCGCTAAAGTCCCGCGTCGAAGAGTGCTGGCTTTTGACCGATAAAAACGAACGCTACGCCGAGTTTATTCACTCCTTCCGCCCGCTGCTGCCGCTGCTGCGCGAGGCGGGAAGCGATGAACTGACGCCGCAGCGCTGTTTCCAGATTCAGCTGCTGTTGATCCATTTCTACCGTCGTGTTGTGCTGAAAGATCCGCTGTTGCCGGACGAACTGCTGCCGCCGCACTGGCTGGGGCAGAGCGCCCGTCAGCTGTGCATCAATATCTATCAGCGGGTTGCCGCCGGTTCACTGGCTTACCTCAGCGAACTGGGCGAAACTTCGGTGGGTGATTTGCCTGCCCCGGTAAGCGGCTACCACACGCGATTCGGCGGACTCACACCCTAAAATAAGGAGCCCGTATGTCCATTTATCAGATTGATGGCCTGACGCCGGTTGTCCCGGAAGACAGCTATGTGCATCCCACGGCGGTGCTGATTGGCGATGTTATCCTCGGCCACCGCGTCTACATCGGCCCTAATGCCAGCCTGCGCGGCGACTTTGGGCGCATCATTGTAGAAGATGGGGCGAACGTGCAGGATAACTGCGTAATGCACGGATTTCCGGAGCAGGATACGGTTGTGGAGCAGGACGGCCATATCGGCCACGGCGCAATTCTTCATGGCTGCCGCATCGGCAAAAATGCGTTGATTGGCATGAACGCGGTCATTCTGGACGGCGCGCAAATTGGCGAAAACTCAATTGTCGGCGCGGCGGCCTTTGTCAAAGGCAAAGCCGAGTTTCCGGCGAATACGATGATTATTGGCAGCCCGGCGAAAGCGATCCGTGAGTTAAGACCGGAAGAGCTGGCCTGGAAAAAACAGGGGACGAAGGAGTATCAGGATTTGGTGATTCGCTGTCAGCAAACGATGCATCAGGTTGAGCCGCTGCGTGAGGTAGAGGCGGGGCGTAAACGTCTGGTGTTTGAGGATTTGCACCAGCCTAAGCGGTAAAGTGACCCTCTCCCCGGAGGTTATCTCTGTTACATATTTTCCTTTCAAATGCAGGAGGTATCTTTCGCTCCGCAGTTATTCCGTTCACCCATAGATCTGTTTTCTGTGCACGCTCAGAGCACGGTGAACGTGTCAGGTGGCATTACGCCATGCCCCCTGACAACCCCCGGCGCCCGGCAGCTCAACCCCGCCTGAGTTGGGTCATAACCGGGGGCGATGAGAGCCGGGAACAAATCTTCCCCTCACCCCAGCCCTCTCCCCAAAGGGGCGAGGGAGAAAACAAAAGCTATGGGAAACATTGTTTATCCCCTCTCCCTTCCAGGGAGAGGGTTAGGGTGAGGGTAAAAATAAGAAGCGAGGCTCGGTTCCGGCTTAAATCGCCTCCGTTTTCTCTCCGACTGGCCAGGGTCCGGACGTCGGGAACGGCCGGAGGCTGAGAGCGTCGGGAACGCATCTCAGCCGACCCAGGACTGGGAGATAAAACGGAGGTTTACCGCTTGCGGCGATTTATTTGGCCGGGAGTCCGGGGTCTCGGGGGAATGACGGTGATTTCCCCGAGACGTTCACCGGTATAATGGTGACATGTGAAGCAGGACTGGAAGTGAACGGAAACTTGGGCAGTCCTTCATAGAGCGTATTTGTGACTAAGACACAGCGCGGGGTGAGGGTTAGTCACTCCAGGAACAAATCTTACGCAGCAACGATGCTGTCGATAGCGGCTTTCGCATCAGTTTGTGCTTTAGCAGCCACTTCCGGGCCGTAACCAAAACCTTCAGCAAACACGTAGTTCACGTCGGTGATCCCGATGAAGCCCAGGAACACGTTCAGGTATGGCACCAGCAGGTCGGTTGGGGTGTCTTTGTGGATCCCGCCGCGGCTGGTCACAACCAGGGCACGTTTACCGGTCACCAGGCCTTCAGGGCCTTTCTCGGTGTAACGGAAGGTGACGCCAGCGCGAGCCACCAGGTCGAAGTAGTTCTTCAACTGGGTAGGGATGTTGAAGTTGTACATCGGCGCGTTGAACACAATCACGTCGTGCGCTTTCAGTTCGGCAATCAGCTCATCAGACAGCGCCAGAGCTTCCTGCTGGCGCGGCGTCAGTGCCGCATCAGAAGGGCGCAGAGCACCGACCAGTTCGCCATCCAGCACCGGAATTGGGTTTGCTGCCAGGTCACGAACGGTGATTTCGTCAGCGCTGTGTTTTTCACGCCATTGTTCAACAAAATAGTCGGACAGCTGGTTGGACTGAGAGTAACCTGCCAGGATGCTGGATTTTAGAACTAATACTTTGCTCATGGGGTGATTCCTTAGTGTTTGGTCAGTCGGACAATGTGCCCGTTCGCTAGGACTTAATGTATTCACAATCCGATTACAGAGATAGCGCAATATATCGAACCCTATATTCGAATTTATTGAACAAGGCGCTAAAAATCGGGGTGTGGTAAAATAGCTGAAATCAACGCCGTGACTTATCCGGTTGTGCCCGGTAGCGAAATAACGATAGATAAAATGGAAATGACTAAACCCTCGCTGTCCTCTTTGTTTGCCCGTCTTGACGGGCTGATGCTCCGCGACAGACAACGCTTTTCTCGCCGTCTTCACGGCGCGAAGAAAATTAAAAACGCTGATTCTCAGCAGGCCTTATTCGACACGCTGGCCGCAGAAATAGACGCCGCGGCGGCTAAAGTGCTGCTGCGCGAAGCCGCGCGGCCGGCGATTACCTATCCTGAAAACCTGCCCGTCAGCCAGAAAAAACAGGACATTCTTAATGCCGTGCGCGAAAACCAGGTGGTGATCGTGGCGGGTGAAACCGGCTCGGGCAAAACCACCCAGTTGCCAAAAATCTGCATGGAGCTGGGGCGCGGTGTTAAAGGCCTGATTGGCCACACTCAGCCTCGCCGCCTGGCGGCGCGTACCGTGGCAAACCGTATTGCGGAAGAGCTGCAAACCGAACCCGGCGGCTGCGTAGGCTACAAGGTACGTTTCTCCGACCACGTCGGCGATAACACCATGGTCAAGCTGATGACGGACGGGATCCTGCTGGCTGAAATTCAGCAGGACAGGCTGCTGATGCAGTACGACACCATCATCATCGATGAAGCCCACGAACGCAGCCTGAATATCGACTTCCTGCTCGGCTACCTGCGCGAGCTGCTGCCGAAGCGCCCCGATCTGAAGATAATTATTACCTCGGCGACTATCGACCCGGAACGCTTCTCGCGCCACTTTAATAACGCGCCGATTATCGAAGTTTCGGGCCGTACTTATCCGGTGGAAGTGCGCTACCGCCCGATGGTCGAAGACAACGACGATACCGACCGCGATCAGCTGCAGGCTATTTTCGATGCCGTTGACGAGCTTGGCCATGAAAGCGCGGGCGATATCCTGATCTTCATGAGCGGCGAGCGGGAAATTCGCGATACCGCAGACGCGCTGACGAAGCTTAATTTGCCGCATACGGAAATCCTGCCGCTCTATGCTCGCCTGTCCAACAGCGAGCAGAACCGCGTTTTCCAGGCCCACGTCGGGCGGCGTATTGTGCTGGCGACCAACGTCGCGGAAACCTCGCTGACCGTGCCGGGTATTAAGTACGTTATCGACCCGGGTACGGCGCGTATTAGCCGCTACAGCTACCGAACCAAAGTCCAGCGCCTGCCGATTGAGCCGGTTTCTCAGGCTTCGGCCAACCAGCGTAAAGGCCGTTGCGGTCGCGTGTCGGAAGGGATCTGTATTCGTCTTTACTCCGAAGACGACTTCCTGTCGCGCCCTGAGTTTACCGACCCGGAAATTCTGCGAACCAACCTCGCGTCGGTCATTTTGCAGATGACGGCGCTGGGGCTGGGTGATATTCAGGCGTTTCCGTTCGTTGAAGCGCCGGATAAGCGCAATATCCAGGACGGCGTGCGCCTGCTGGAAGAGCTGGGCGCCATTACCAGCGATGAAGATCACAGCGTTTACAAACTGACGCCATCTGGTCGCCAGCTTTCACAGCTGCCGGTCGACCCGCGCCTCGCCAAAATGGTGCTGGAAGCGCAGAGGTTTGGCTGCGTGCGTGAGGTGATGATCATTACCTCCGCGTTGTCTATTCAGGACCCACGCGAGCGCCCGATGGACAAGCAACAGGCGTCGGACGAGAAACATCGCCGTTTCCACGACAAAGAGTCAGACTTCCTGGCTTACGTGAACCTGTGGAACTACCTCGGCGAGCAGCAAAAAGCGCTCTCGTCGAATCAGTTCCGCCGCCAGTGCAAGCTGGATTTCCTGAACTACCTCCGCGTTCGCGAATGGCAGGATATTTATACCCAGCTGCGGCAGGTGGTGAAAGAGCTTGGCCTGCCGGTGAACAGTGAACCCGGCGACTTCCGCGCGGTACACTCGGCGTTGCTGACGGGGCTCTTGTCCCACATCGGGCAGAAAGACACGGAAAAACAGGAGTATACCGGGGCGCGAAACGCTCGTTTCTCCATCTTCCCTGGCTCCGGCTTATTTAAAAAACCACCGAAGTGGACGATGGTGGCCGAGCTGGTGGAAACCAGCCGCCTGTGGGGGCGCATCGCTGCCCGTATCGATCCAGAATGGATTGAGCCGCTGGCGCAGCATCTGATTAAGCGCTCCTACAGCGAGCCGCACTGGGAGAAAGCCCAGGGCGCGGTGATGGCGCAGGAAAAAGTCACGCTTTATGGGCTGCCGATTGTGGCGGCGCGTAAGGTGAACTACAGCGACATTGACCCGGCGCTGTGCCGCGAGCTGTTTATCCGCCACGCCCTGGTGGAGGGCGACTGGCAAACCCGTCACGCTTTCTTCCGCGATAACCTCAAACTGCGGGCGGAAATCGAAGATCTTGAGCATAAGTCTCGCCGCCGTGACATCCTGGTGGACGACGAAACGCTGTTTGAGTTTTATGACCAGCGCATCTCTCATGAGGTGATTTCCGCACGCCATTTCGATAGCTGGTGGAAAAAAACTGGCCGCGAAACGCCGGATCTGCTGAATTTCGAAAAAAATATGCTGATCAGGGAAGGCGCGGAGCAGGTCAGCAAGCTGGACTACCCGAACTTCTGGCATCAGGGCAACCTGAAGCTGCGCCTGACCTATCAGTTTGAGCCTGGCGCGGACGCCGACGGCGTAACGGTTCATATCCCTCTGCCGTTGCTTAACCAGGTTGAGGAGGCCGGTTTTGAGTGGCAGATCCCTGGCGTGCGCCGTGAACTGATTATCGCCCTGATCAAGTCTCTGCCGAAGCCGGTGCGACGCAACTTTGTCCCGGCCCCTAACTATGCGGAAGCGTTTTTAGGCCGGGCTACGCCGCTGGAACTCCCGCTGCTGGACAGCCTTGAGCGCGAATTCCGCCGTATGGCGGGCGTGACCATTGACCGGGAAGACTGGCACTGGGATCAGGTGCCCGATCACCTGAAAATGACCTTCCGCGTAGTGGACGAGCACAACAAAAAG
This sequence comes from Cedecea selenatireducens, assembly GCF_042138895.1. NCBI lineage: Bacteria > Pseudomonadati > Pseudomonadota > Gammaproteobacteria > Enterobacterales > Enterobacteriaceae > Cedecea > Cedecea selenatireducens. The sequence continues at coordinate 230,558 of NZ_JBHIKW010000008.1, forward strand.
CTGAAAGAGGGTAAAGACCTTAGCGAGCTGAAGGGCGGCCTGAAAGATAAGGTTCAGCAGACGCTGTCCGCCGTGGCGGACGACGGCATCGAGCAGAGCGGACTGCACATCTGGAGTTTTGGTTCGCTGCCTGAAAGCTATGAGCAGAAACGCGGCAACTACCGGATGAAGGCCTTCCCGGCGTTGGTGGATGAAAAAGAGAGCGTGGCGATTAAGCTGTTTGATAATCCGCTTGAACAGCAACAGGCAATGTGGCGCGGGCTGCGCCGTCTGCTGCTGCTGAACATTCCGTCGCCGGTGAAATACCTGCATGAAAAGCTGCCGAATAAAGCCAAGCTTGGCCTCTACTTTAACCCGTACGGCAAAGTGCTGGAGCTTATCGACGACTGCATTTCCTGCGGTATTGATAAGCTGATTGCGCAAAATGGCGGGCCGGTCTGGAGCGAAGAAGGGTTTGCGGTGCTGCATGAAAAAGTACGTGCAGAGTTGAACGACACGGTGGTTGAGATTGCCAAACAGGTCGAGCAGATCCTTACGGCGGTATTTAACATCAACAAACGGCTGAAAGGGCGCGTGGATATGACCATGGCGCTTGGCCTGTCGGATGTTAAGGCGCAGATGAGCGGCCTGGTTTATCGAGGTTTTGTGACCGGCAACGGCTATAAGCGCCTCGGCGACACGCTGCGTTACCTGCAGGCTATCGAGAAGCGGCTGGAAAAAATGGCTATCGATCCTCACCGCGATCGTGCGCAAATGCTGAAAGTGGAAAGCGTGCAGCAGGCATGGCAGCAGTGGTTGAACAAGCTACCGCCAGCCAGCCGCGAGAACGAAGAGGTGCAGGAGATCCGCTGGATGATAGAAGAGCTGCGCGTCAGCTATTTTGCCCAGCAGCTGGGAACCCCGTATCCGATTTCCGATAAGCGTATTTTGCAGGCGATGGAGCAGGTAGCGCTCTGATATCAATCCCTTTCCAGCTGGAAAGGGGTTGGCTCATTTCACTCTTGCCAGTGTAAAACCATCCCAGCCTTTACTGCCGACCGTTTGTAGCGCGGTTACAGAAAGGCCTGTGTGGTTTCCCATCATTTCGATAAAGGTTCTCACGCCCTGAACGCGATCGTCGTCGCTGTCGGGGTTGGCAACCTCACCGTCACGCACCACGTTGTCCCCGATAATTAGCGTGCCAGGGCGCGAATATTTTAATGCCCATTCCAGATAAACCGGGTTATTAGGCTTATCGGCATCGATAAAAATCAAATCGAACGGCGCTTCATTACCCAGATGGGCGAGCGTTTGTGCCGCGGGGCCGATATGCAATTCAATAGTTTTTTCCAATCCTGCGAGCTTAATATTTTTTTGCGCAACTTCGGCGTGACGAGGGTCGGCTTCAAGCGTAACCAGCTTGCCGTCAGCGGGCAGGGCTCGCGCCATCCAGACGGAACTGTACGCTCCCAACGTACCAATCTCGAGGATTTTGCGCGCGCCGGTTATCTCCACCAGCAGCTGAAGGAATTTCCCCTGGTTAGGGGCTACATCGTGGGCGGGTAGCCCAGCGGCATGATTATTGTCGAGGATTTGTTGGAAAACGGTATCGGAAGGGATCAAAGCACTGACGAGGTATTCATCTACATCGGACCACTGCTGCATCACTAACTCCTTGGGGCGGGGTAAGATTTCCCTCTCCAGTAGGAGAGGGCCAGGGTAAGTTCATTCCATAACAAATTCAGGCGATTCGGCGCTTATCTTCCGCTTCGCTACGGGTAATTTTCACCGGAACGGATTTTGACGTCGGCGTACCGGTGCCGTCACCAACGCTGCCAAGCGGCACCAGCGGGTTGGTTTCCGGGTAATAGGCCGCGAGGTTACCGCGCGGAATGTCATACGCGACCAGCTTAAAACCTCTGACTTTACGGGTAATCCCGTCGTGCCAGACGGTTTCAATATCGACTTTATCACCGTCGTTCAGACCCAGCTCACCCATGTCATCAGGATGAATAAACAGGACTTCACGCTGGCCGTAAACGCCGCGATAGCGATCGTCCAGGCCATAAATCGTGGTGTTGTACTGATCGTGAGAACGCAGCGTTTGCAGCGTGAAGGGGGCCGTTACGCCTTCCCACAACGAGTCAGGCAGTGGGGCATGGCTGAATTCCGCTTTACCGCTCGGCGTATTAAACCGCAGTTCGGCTGCCGCATTCCCCAAATAAAATCCGCCGGGTTCTTCGCAGCGCTGATTGAAGTCTTTAAAGCCGGGCAGGGTGGCGGCAATATGATCGCGAATAAGGTTGTAGTCGTCGGCAAGCTCGAGCCAGTCGAGTTTGTTTCGGCCTAAAACCGCATCGGCAATACCGGCCACAATGGCGGTTTCCGAACGCTGCGTATCCGCAATCGGCTTACCGATGCCTTCGGAGGCGTGCACCATGCTGAAGGAGTCTTCGACGGTGACAAACTGCCGCCCGGTAGCCTGCATATCTTCTTCAGTGCGGCCCAGAGTGGGCAGAATCAGCGAGGCTTTGCCCGGCACGAGGTGGCTGCGGTTAAGCTTGGTGCTGATGAACACGGTCAGGCCGCAGCGGCTAATGGCTTCTTCCGTTCTTGGGCTGTCCGGTGCCGCAGCGGCAAGGTTTCCGCCCAGCGCAACCAGCACTTTTATTTCATCGCGCAGCATGGCGGCCAGAGCTTCAACGGTGTTGTGGCCGTGCTCGCGCGGAGGCTCAAAATCAAAGTGGTTGGCCAGGTTATCCAGCAGGCTTACCGGCGGCTTCTCGTCAATCCCCATCGTGCGGTTGCCCTGCACGTTGCTGTGACCACGCACCGGGCACAGGCCAGCGCCAGGGCGGCCTAAATGCCCTCCGAGCAGCTGCAGGTTGACGATTTCACGCACGGTATTCAGCGAGTGTTTATGCTGGGTGATGCCCATGGCCCAGGTAAAAATGACCCGTTTTGAATGCTGCCAGATTGCTGCGGCGTCTCGGAGCTGCAGTTCGCTCAGGCCGGACTGCTGGGTGATTTTCTCCCAGCTGGTTTCATCGATGGCGGCAAACCAGGCGTCCACGCCCTGGGTATTGGCGTCGATAAATGCCAGATCGAACACGCCTTCTTCGCCTTCGGTAATGCGGCGGCGATGGACTTCCAGCAGCGCTTTGGCCATACCGCGAACGGCGGCCATGTCGCCGCCCAGATTCGGTTGGTAATAGTTGGTGCTGATGGTGCCCGCCAGAGGGGTGATAACTTCCAGCGGCTTTTGCGGATCGGCAAAGCGTTCCAGGCCGCGTTCACGCAGCGTATTAAAGGTGACTATCTGGGCACCGTTTTCCGCCGCATGACGCAGGCTGTGCAGCATTCGCGGATGGTTGGTGCCGGGATTCTGCCCAAAGACAAAAATGGCGTCGGCTTTATCAAAATCATCCAGTCTGATGGTGCCTTTTCCTACGCCGATGCTGCGCTTCAGCCCGCTGCCGCTGGCTTCATGGCACATGTTTGAGCAGTCCGGAAAGTTATTGGTGCCCAGCATGCGGCCAAAAAGCTGATAAAGGTAAGAGGCTTCATTGCTGGCGCGGCCGGAGGTGTAGAGTTCAATCTGATCCGGGTTATCCATTGCCTTGATATGTTGCGCAATCAGGCTATACGCGCTGGCCCAGCTGATGGGTTCGTAGCGGTCAGTTTGCGGATTGTAGCTAAGTGGTTCGGTAAGGCGGCCCTGATATTCGAGGAAGTAGTCGCTTTGTTGATAAAGTTTACTGACGCTGTGTTGAGCAAAAAACTCGCTGTCGATAAAACGGCGAGTGGCTTCCCAGGTGACGGCTTTAGCGCCATTTTCGCAGAAGCTAAAGGTGCTTTTGTTATCGTCACCCCAGGCACAGCCCGGGCAGTCAAAGCCTTTGGCCTTGTTCATGCGCATCAGGTTGCGCAGGTTTTTCAGAGCATGTTTGCTGTCGATGACGAAGCGGGTGGTCGCTTCGAGAGAACCCCAGCCGCCCGCAGCGGCCTGGTAAGGCTTGATAGCCGATTTGAATTTCATATGGCAGGTGTCACTTGTTATGGTTGATTGCGCAATAACACAGATGAGTTGCTTACCTTTAGTTTACTCCTGATTAACATTTGTGGAAGCGCTAACGTCAATCGGCGGTCAACGAAACGGCCCGGGTCGAGTAAAATAGCCCGCAAGACTGCACTGCTTCACCGTCATAAAAGGAAGGGATAATGACCGTATCCATCAGTTGCCACAGGGATATAGAAGAACTTCAGCGTGTTGAAGCGGCGGCGGCTCGTCGTTTTCTCAGCGTGCCTGAACTCGCGTTTTTAGCGGAGTTCGGAGTAACGGATGCGGCCACGCATGCCGCAGCGATCGAAGATGGACAGGCCTGGAAGGTGACGGGAAGCGACGGCAGGATCAAAGGATTTTGCTATTGCGAACGCCATGATGATGCGCTGTATCTGGCCGAGATTTCTACCCATCCGGATTTTCAGCGTCAGGGCGTAGGGAGCTTACTTCTGGCCGAGGTAAAGCGTAAAGCGCAGGCGCTCGGCGTGAGCCAGATTACGCTCACCACTTACCGGGACGTGGCCTGGAATGGCCCCTGGTATCGGCGTCACGGCTTTGAGATTATTGTGGATTCGCAGCTTACGCCGGAACTGACTTGCTGTTTAGCGCACCAGCGTGGGGCCGGGCTTATGGTTTTACCCCGGTGCGAAATGCGTTATTTACTCGGGGAGGGGGAGATCCCTGTCGATAAACCACTTCCGTAGCCGGGTAAGCTGCCGGATGTGATAGCCAATCGCCAGCTCTTCGTACAGCGTCGTCGGGGGCGTAAGCGGCGCAACATCCGGCCTGCCGCTCAGGATGGCTCGTCGCGCCTGATACCAGGCCCGGCGTTTCATCTCAATTTCATCTGGTCTTGTTACCCGATGTTTGCTCACGGTCATAGTCTGCCAACTTATAGTAAGGCGCGATTATACCCCGCAAAGCCGTCGATATGTCGTCCGATCTCCACGGGTGCCCATTTTTATTCAAGAAAAAGCTAATCTTGTCATAACGTTGCGTAATAATTAGCTTGCTGTCGTGCGATATATTCTGCCAATGGCTGACACGACCTGTCATCTGTTCGCGTTAACATTCCTGACACCTACTTGCAGGAGAAACACTCATGACCCCCCCCGAAAAAAGCACGCTGCTGGCAGACCGTATTGCCGGGATCTTTTGTGAAATGCTGAGCTGCGAGCGCGTGTCCCGTCACCAACTGGCCAGTAAATTTGGCGTCAGTGAACGCACGATTTACCGGGATCTCCGGCGACTTAGCAACTATGTTTATCATGTTGGCGACGATCAGTATGCCCTTAGTCGGGAAGTGACTCAGCAGCTGGAAAATTATCTGCTGCGGGTAAAGCGGAAAAAGCGATCTCATGAACTCTAAAGCGGGCTTAAAGCTTCATAGCTACGCCGCCGATAATACGATAAATTACTCTTTTTATTAATGAAAAACCACAATCATCCCAAGGGCAAGATGCGTACTGAAAGTTTAACTGATATCGCCTATCGTCACTTTGTTGAAAGCGTAAAAGATTACGCCATCTACATGCTGAACGTAGATGGCACGGTAGCCACCTGGAATGAGGGGGCGCTGCGGGCAAAGGGATATCGGCGTGAGGAAATTGTGGGGCAGTACTTTGGCGCTTTCTATAGCGACGCCGAACAAAAAAGCGGCCTGCCCGAGCGCAACCTGAATATCGCGCTGAAAAACGGCAAATTTGAAGGCGAAGGCTGGCGTTACCGTAAAGACGGGACCCGCTTTTGGGCGCACGTGGTGATCGACGCCATTTATGATGAGCACCAGACGCTGCTTGGCTTTGCCAAAATTACCCGCGACATTAGCGAGCAGAAGGTGGTTATCGATAAAATATCATGGCTCGCTCGCTATGATGCGCTGACCGGGCTACCTAACCGCGTCGAATTTTTTAGCTTCGTGGAAAAACTTTTTACCGAGTCTGATTATAACCGCATTGCCATTTGCACCGTGGATCTCGATAAATTCAAAGAAATAAACGATATCGAAGGGCACCTGGTTGGCGACCAGCTTTTACAGCGGGTTTCTTCCTCGGTGCTTAAGGCGATTGAAAAAGATGAAATCGTGGCCCGCTTTGGCGGCGATGAATTTGTCGCGGCAAAACCTTATAACCACGATGACGAACTTCGCAATTTTACCGAACGCCTGCATGGCTGTTTTGTGGGGAAACAGTTTTTCGCCCACAGCGAAATTACCGTGAGTGCCAGCATCGGCGTGGCGGTTTATCCCGATGACGCCACGGATATCAATACGCTTATCAGTAATTCAGACCTGGCGATGTACCGCGCTAAAGCGAACCTCGATAATAAGATTTGCTGGTATGAAAAAGACATGGATGAAAAAACGCGCCTGCGAAACCTTATGGCGGCGGATATTCGCCGCGGTATCAAAGAAGGGCAGTTCTTCATTCACTATCAGGAAAAACGCTCGCTCAAAGACAAAGCCATTACCGGTTACGAAGCCCTGCTGCGCTGGAATCACCCGGAGCAGGGGCTTATCCCGCCGGATGAGTTTATCCCTATTGCCGAGGAAAGCGGGGCGATTGTTCCGCTGGGTTATTGGGTGATTGAAACGGTGTGTAAAGAGTCGCTCGCCAACAAACTCGACAAAAAAGTCTCGATAAATATTTCCCCGGTGCAGCTGCGTAATCTTAGCTTTATCGACAATGTGCGTGACATTTTAATGCGTACCGCGTGGCCGATAACGCTGCTGGAATTTGAGGTGACGGAAACCGCTTTTATCATCAATAAAAAGCTGACGTTTAACATTTTGCACCAGTTCCAGAAAATGGGGATCAGCATTGCGCTGGATGACTTTGGTACCGGCTATTCATCCCTTAGCACGCTGCGTGAGTTCCACTTCGACGTCATTAAGCTGGACCGTAGCTTCCTGACTAACGTTGAAAGTAATTTCCAGGCCCGCTCCTTTGTACGGGCGATCATTTCACTCGGCAACTCCATCAATACGCCGCTTATCGCCGAAGGCGTTGAGACAAACGAGCAATTGCGTATTCTCGAAGAAGAAGGATGTACCGAGATTCAGGGGTTCCTTTTTGGCCAACCGGTAGATATCAAAAATATTCATCGTTAAAAACACGGCAGTGTGCGGCCGTACACTGCCTGTGTTGTAAGCAATGGCTGGTCTGTCTTTACTTTATGGGGTGTTGTTTTAACCTACGGCTGGATGTTTTTTACGCCGGATTATTCTAAGGTGTCGGTGTTTTATATGGTGATAATACCGGTGCGGTATTATGGCTGTATATGTTGATTCTGCTTTTGCTTTTGTCCCATTTGATAATGCAGATGAATGTGTTGGGTTAAATTAAGACTTATTCAGCGCCCTGGTGTGTTGGTTTTTGTTAATCTTTTCATCTGGTTGCATTTTCGTTTTGACGTACATCAATTTTATTTCTCTTTTTATATAAATATTATAATTTATCATTTCAGACAGTTTTTAATTCGGTGTCTCACGCAAGAGTTAAGTTATTTACCTTCCCCGTTAAGTTTATTCTGACAGACTGGCGCCTTCTTATGGAAAATTCCTATAAATAATTGTGCGTTTTTAATTTCCATAAAAAATTGATCTAACTTTGTGCATTGTTCTATTATTCTGCGCGGTGTAATGTAGCGCCAAAAATACCATGCAGCGATAACAGAGGGATGAGAAGATGGCTGACAGTTTCCAGGGCGAGGTGCCCAAAGCACGTATCAACTTAAAACTGGATTTACACACGGGGGGAGCGCAGAAAAAAACAGAGCTGCCGTTAAAGCTCGTGGTTACTGGTGATTTCAGCCACGGAGCCGAAACTGCGATTTTATCTGAGCGAGTAAAGACAGACGTTAATAAAAATAATTTTAACAGTGTTCTTTCTGAATATTCCCCAAAAGTTAATCTTACCGTAGTGAATACGCTTGCTGCCGACGGTAGCGAAGAGAATGTCAGTCTTGTATTCCGCGATATGAAAGACTTCACGCCAGAAGAGGTTGCTCGCCAAATACCTCAATTGAAAGCCATGCTGGCGATGCGTAATTTACTTCGCGATCTCAAAGCTAACCTTCTTGATAACCAGTCTTTCCGGAAAGAACTGGAAAAAATTCTAATTAATCCGGCGCTGAGCGCCGAACTCCGCGCGGAACTGTCTGCCCTTGCGCCAAAACAGGCATAAGTCGTCACGATATTTAATGGATTAATTGAGGAATGCTGATGTCTGTACAAAATGAAAACAACGCCGGTAGTGAGAGTATCGTCCTTGAACGCCAGGGGGCAGAGAGTGTTTATGCCTCGCTGTTTGAAAAAATTAATCTCAGCCCGGTTTCTGAATTAAGCGCGCTGGATATCTGGCAGGACAGTCAGGCGATGTCAGATGCCACCGCTGATGAACGACTGACCGCCGGAATGCAGGTCTTTCTGGAATGCCTGAGCAAAGCAGGTTCAAAAGTTGAGAAGCTCGATAAAACGCTGATTGACCACCACATCGCCGACCTGGATTATCAGATCAGCCGCCAGCTGGACGCCGTGATGCATCACGAAGAATTCCAGACGGTTGAGTCTTTGTGGCGCGGTCTGAAATCGCTGGTGGATAAAACCGACTTCCGTCAGAACGTTAAAATTGAACTTCTGGACCTGTCCAAAGAGGATCTGCGTCAGGACTTTGAAGATGCGCCTGAAATCATTCAGAGCGGACTGTACCTGCAGACATACGTGGCAGAGTACGACACGCCGGGCGGAGAACCGATTGGTGCGCTGATTTCCGCTTATGAGTTCGACGCCTCCGCCCAGGATGTCGCCCTGCTGCGTAATATCTCGAAAGTTTCTGCGGCGGCGCATATGCCGTTTATTGGCTCTGCTGGCCCAAAATTCTTCCTGAAAGACTCGATGGAAGAGGTGGCCGCCATCAAAGACATTGGCAACTATTTCGATCGCGCCGAGTACATCAAGTGGAAATCCTTCCGTGATACCGATGATTCCCGCTACATCGGGCTGGTGATGCCACGCGTGCTGGGGCGTTTGCCTTACGGGCCGGACACGGTGCCGGTCCGCAGCTTCAACTACGTGGAAGAGGTGAAGGGCCCGGATCACGATAAATACCTGTGGAATAACGCGTCGTTTGCCTTTGCCTCCAACATGGTGCGCAGCTTTATCAACAACGGCTGGTGCGTGCAAATTCGTGGCCCACAGGCGGGCGGTGCGGTTCAGGACCTGCCGATTCACCTGTACGATCTCGGCACCGGCAACCAGGTGAAAATCCCGTCCGAGGTGATGATCCCGGAAACGCGTGAATTCGAATTCGCCAACCTGGGCTTTATTCCGCTTTCCTACTACAAAAACCGCGATTACGCGTGCTTCTTCTCCGCAAACTCCACGCAGAAACCGGCGCTTTACGATACCGCCGATGCGACAGCGAACAGCCGGATCAACGCCCGTCTGCCGTACATCTTCCTGCTCTCCCGCATTGCGCATTACCTGAAGCTTATTCAGCGTGAAAACATCGGCACCACCAAAGATCGCCGCTTGCTTGAGCTGGAGCTGAACACCTGGGTTCGCAGTCTGGTCACTGAAATGACCGATCCGGGCGACGAACTGCAGGCTTCCCACCCGCTGCGTGATGCCAAAGTGACGGTAGAAGACATCGAAGACAATCCGGGCTTTTTCCGCGTCAAGCTGTACGCCGTGCCGCACTTCCAGGTGGAAGGAATGGACGTCAATCTGTCTCTGGTTTCCCAGATGCCGAAGGCGAAAGCGTAACGTAAGGCAGGAAGCCGATGAAAACGGAACAACCGTTATGGGGCAGGGGCCAGATGGTCTCTCCCCAGCACTTCCAGCAACAGGTCGCCTATGCGGCCTGGTCCGCTGAATGTATCGCCCAGTTGGGCCTGTCCCACCCGTGGGGAATGATTAGCGCCGCTTTCGAACCTGATTTGCTAAAGCTGGGCCGGCTTCAGGCCCGCCATCTGCATATCCGTTTCCAGGACGGGACGCTGATTGATACGGATAACGCCGACGCGCTGCCTCCGGCGATTTCGCTTGAGGATGTCTCTCAGGACGCGGTGGTGGTTCTGGCGCTCCCGCTGCTGAGGGCCAACGGCGGCAACTGCCTGAAGCCTGATGAAGTGGCCGAGCGTCCGGTGCGTTTTCGCCAACGCTGGCGGGATGTCCGAAATACCTTCGGGGACGACACTCGCCAGATTGCGGTGATGCAGCCGGAATTAACGCTGCGTTTTGCCTGGCAGGACAACAGTGACTATTTGACCTGCCCGATCGCACGTTTGCAGCGGGACTCTCAGGGCGCCTGGCGTGTGGACGAGACTTATCTTCCTCCGCTGCTGGCGGTACAGAGCAGCCGCTGGCTGGTCACCCAGTTAGAACAGCTGATGACGCAGCTGCGCGCCAGGCTGGCCCGCCTGATGGCCATGCGCCGTGAAAGCAATGAGCGGATGGCCGATTTTGCCGTGGCCGACGTCTCGCTTTTCTGGCTGCTTAACGCCCTGAACAGCGCAGAGCCGGTGCTGGGGCAGTTCGAGCGTAGCCTGCAAAGCCCGCCTGAGCGTTTGTATCCTGAGCTTGCCCGCCTGGCAGGCAGCCTGCTGACATTCTCTCTGGAGCACCAGGCCAGCGCGATCCCGGCTTATCAACATGATCGACTGAATGCCGTTTTTCCGCCGTTGTTTGAATTGTTAGGGGACCTGCTGGAGGCCAGCCTGCCGTCCAGGGTGGTGTCCATTGAGCTTGAATACGATCCCCGGCTGCACTTCTGGCAGGCCCGTCTGCATGACCCCCGGCTGCGCGAAGGCGCGGATTACTACCTTTCTGTACGTTCGCCGATGCCGGTGGCGCAGCTGCAGGAGCAGTTCCCACGGCAGTGCAAAGTGGGCAGCCCGGATCACGTTCGGGGCATCGTTAATTCGTCCAGAGTGGGGGTGCCATTGACGCCGCTGCGCCATGTCCCCGCCGCCATTCCGCTTCGCCTGGAAAACCAGTATTTCAGCCTCGATGTCTCCCACGCGCTGGGGGCGGAAATGCTTCAAAGCGGCACCTGCATGTTTTACGTCCCGGGAATGCTCGGTGAGCCTGAACTTGAACTCTTTGCGGTACTGAGAACATGAATGAGCATAAACGCGGTAACGTCGCGGGCATTGATATCGATGCGCTGCTGCAGAATACCTGGCTGCAGGTTATTAGCCTGCGGCACGGCCCGACATTCCAGGATGGCGATGGCAAAAAACTGTGGGAACGCTGTATTGCTGATGTAGAACGCGTGCAGCGCGAGCTGAAAGCGAGCGATCTCGATGAAGCCAGCTGTCTGCTTATCCTCACCGCGCAGTGTGCGTTGCTGGATGAAACGGTAAAAGGGCGCAGCGCGGAGGACGACGCCTGCGTGCAGTGGTATCACATTCCCCTGCTGGGGCACTTTCTCGGCACCATGGATGCCGGTGACACGTTGTGTGACCGGATGCGCGATGTTTTGCGCCAGCCCGAACCCAACAATGCCGTGGTGACCTGCTTCCAGCGGATCATGATGCTTGGGTTTCTCGGCAGTTTCCGTTCGCTGAACGATCCTGCGCGCCAGCAGCTCGTGCAGGATCTCAGTGAACATGTCCTTCCGTTCAGCTATCCACAGACTCATCCTGTACTGGCCGAAAGCCCTGCAGGACGAGCCATGGGCGGCTGGCTGGCATCGTGGCCTGTGCGTATTGGCCTAAGCGTGTTTGCCGTCGCAGCCCTGTGGTGGGGACTGGATCTCTGGCTCGATCGGACATTGTTAACCCTATTGCCTGAGGTCGTGAAATGAGCCCAGCGCAGCAGCGAGGTTTAGCGCTGTGGGCCGCGATGCTGAGCCTTGTGGTCTGCCTGGGCTTTCTGCCTGTTTCCGGCGCGTTTTCCGTACTCATCCTTCTGGTAATCCTGGGGATGATTACGGCGGTGTGGTACGTCGTGAGTCGCCGTGCTGAGCAAGATATCTCGCTGTGCCTGGATGACCTGCCGGAAGCCACATACCGCCAGCCCGTGGTACTGGTTTGTGGCGACCTGCCGCTGGCCTGGCCGCGTTTTTCACCGGTGTTGACCGTCACGCAGGGCTGCTGGATAAGGGTTGAAGAGCATCAGGATCTTCAACAGGTGGTTCGCCTGGTGCTACAGCAGCGCCCCGACTGGGGGCGTCAGCTGTCGATTATGGTCAGCGTTTGCCCGCAGAAACACGCTGATGCGGAAGCCCTGACCAGCCATCTGCTGGCCCTGCGCTGGCAAATAAGCCAGCTGCGCAAAGAAACAGGTCATGCCGTGCCGCTGGTGTTGAATGGCCAGACAGGCAGCGCGATGGTGAACGACATGCTCTGGCAGGCGGCGATTCCCGGCGAAGGAGTGCGCGTCTGGCGTGAATCTTTCTCGCCCTGTTCGATTGCCGCGTGGGTGACCACGGGTGGCGCGATGGCGATGCAGCAGCAGGTACTGATGAACAGCTTTATGAGCTGGTATCAGCTGCACGTCAAAGCCGTGTTTATGGATGAAAATCCCGATATGCCGGCCATTGCGCCCATCGCGGTGCTTTGGGGAATGGGCCCGATTCTTGCCGGGAGTCTCGCATCCTCGCTCTGGACGGCGTGGCTGTCCCGACACACCGCGATGCATCAGGTCTCTGGCTGGCAGCCTGTCGGCACGGACAGCACGGTGATTTCGCCGCTCCCGGATTTTGTTCTGCCGCTGTTACCTGAGGGAAAAGGGCTGACGGCGCGAGGCCGAGCCTGGCGATGCGCGCTCGGGATCTTCACGCTGGCGGCGATGACGGCGTTGCTCAGTAGCGGCTGGAACAATGCCCAGCTATTGCACCGCGTGAGTTTTGATATTGCCCGTTATGACCGTATCCCGATGAAGGATTACGGCCCGAAGGCCGAGGCTGTCGCGGTTCTGCGTGAAGATGCCGAACAGCTGGACGACTGGGCCCGTAACGGTATTCCTGCCCGGATGAGCCTGGGGTTATATCAGGGGGAGCGCCTGCGTATGCCTCTGCTGGAGGCTATCCGCTCGTACGTGCCCGCTCCGCCACCTAAACCACAGCCTAAGTTAAAACCGGCACCTAAAACCGTACGCCTCGACAGCATGTCGCTGTTTGACTCCGGAAAAGCCGCGCTGAAAACGGGATCTACCAAGCTGCTGGTCAATTCCCTGGTGGGGATCAAAGCGAAGCCGGGCTGGCTGATTGTTGTCGCCGGGCACACGGATAACACCGGCAACCCCCGGCTGAACCAAACATTGTCCCTGAAGCGTGCAGAAGCGGTACGCGACTGGATGCACGACACCGGCGACGTGCCGGAAAGTTGTTTTGCGGTGCAGGGTTATGGCCAGAGCCGCCCCATTGCAAACAATGACACGCCGGAAGGCCGCGCGCTTAACCGTCGTGTCGAAATCAGTCTGGTACCGCAGGCCAACGCCTGTTTGCTACCGGGCGAAATCCCAGCGTCATCGCAGGATGATGGCGTTCTACACAATGAAAAGGAGAAGTAAACCATGGCAATCCCTGTTTATCTTTGGCTGAAAGACGACGGCGGCGCGGACATCAAAGGGTCTGTTGACGTTGAGAACCGCGAAGGCAGCATCGAAATTGTGGCGCAGGAACATAATCTGTACATCCCTACGGACAACAATACCGGCAAGCTGACCGGCACCCGTATTCACACGCCGTTCATGTTCACCAAGGAAATCGATTCCTCCAGCCCGTACCTGTACAAGGCGGTGACCACCGGCCAGACCCTGAAATCGGCTGAATTCAAGTGGTACAAAATCAACGACGCAGGCCAGGAAGTGGAGTACTTCAACACCAAACTGGAAAACGTGAAGGTGGTGAAGGTCAATCCTGAAATGTACGACGTCAAAGATCCGTCGAAAGAAAAACACAACCATCTTGAGCGCGTAGAGCTGCGCTACGAAAAAATCACCTGGACCTACAAAGACGGCAACATCATTCATTCCGATAGCTGGAACGAACGCGCCACCGCGTAATTGCTCGTCATATTTCGCGCTGTAGCGGCGTTGGCTGCGTTCATGCACCCCGGTCACTTACTTCAGTAAGCTCCCGGGGCTGCACTCGCTTGCCGCCTTGCTTCAACGCGAACTCTTTAGAGCAACGGCCCGACGGGCAGCCCATTCTGCCCGCTTTTCTATTTTGCTGAACGTCTGCGTGGCGGGCGTTGAGCAAAGAAACCCACAATCTGCCCGCCCGACCTTGTGCGCTTTGGTCTCCTGTACAACAGGAAACAGCGAGGGGCGGTAGCGTGTCCAGGCCCCATTCAGGAGAGAATACAACATGGAAAATCCAGCCATCCTGCTGCGTCGTCTTAACCCTTACTGCGCCCGTGCGATGGAAGGGGCGGCTTCTCTGTGCCAGACCCGCGCCCATGCGGAAATTCTGCCGGAGCACTGGCTGCTGAAGCTGCTGGAGCAGGGTGAAGGTGACCTGACGGTGCTGGCGCGCCGCTACGAATGGAATATGGACTCGGTCTGGCAGGATCTTTTGGCATGGCTGGATGCACTGCCGCGTTCCGTGCGCGGCCGTCCTCAGCTTTCAGACAGCGTTCAGAAACTGCTGCAGGAGGCGTGGCTGATTGCTTCGCTTGCCGGGGAAGAACACATCCGGAGCGTACACCTGATGATGGCGCTGGTGGATAAACAGAACCTGCTGCGCTGTGACGGCCTGTGGCCGTTTTTGACGCTCGGGCAGGGCCAGCTGGAGCGCCTGCGTCCGCTGCTCGACGCGCAGTCTGACGAACGCCCGGAAGCGCAGCAGGAAGCTGAGCTGGCACACGCTCACGGCAGTGAAGTTGAGTTTATTGGCCGCTCGGTGGGGGCGACGAAAGAAGGTGACCTGGATCCGGCGCTGCAAAACGCGCTGGATAAATTCACTCTCGACGTTACGGCCAAAGCGCGTGAAGGGAAAATCGATCCGGTTTTTGGTCGTGACACGGAAATCCGCCAGATGGTGGATATCCTTTCCCGCAGGCGTAAGAACAACCCGATCCTGGTGGGTGAACCCGGCGTGGGGAAAACCGCGCTGGTAGAAGGCCTGGCGCTACGTATTGCCGAAGGTAACGTCCCTGTCAGCCTCCAGCCTGTCACCTTGCGTACCCTCGACCTGGGGCTTTTGCAGGCGGGAGCCGGCGTGAAGGGCGAGTTTGAGCAACGCCTGAAAAACATTATTGAGGCGGTGCAGCAGTCGCCTGATCCGGTGCTGCTGTTTATCGACGAAGCCCATACGATTATTGGGGCGGGTAATCAGGCTGGCGGAGCTGATGCGGCCAACCTGCTGAAACCGGCACTGGCCCGTGGCGAACTGCGCACCATCGCGGCCACCACCTGGTCTGAGTACAAACAGTATTTCGAACGCGATGCCGCGCTGGAGCGCCGCTTCCAGATGGTAAAAGTGGACGAGCCGGACGATGAAACCGCCTGCCTGATGCTGCGAGGCCTGAAGTCACGCTACGCGGAGCATCACGGCGTGCATATTACCGATGACGCCGTGCGCGCCGCAGTTACACTGTCACGTCGTTATCTTACGGGCCGCCAGTTGCCGGACAAGGCCGTCGACCTGCTGGACACCGCGGCGGCACGCGTACGCATGAGTCTGGATACGCTGCCTGAAGAGATTGTGGTCCTCAAAGCGCAGCTCACCGCGCTGGAGCTTGAAGAACAGGCGCTGCTTGAAGACATCGCCACCGGCTGCCATCTGCCCGGCGAGCGGATTGAACGGATTGATACTCAGAGCAACAAGCTGGAAAGCACGCTTGAGGCGCTGGAAGGCCGCTTTGAACTGGAGAAGTCCCTTGCGCAGCAGGTGATGGAATGCCGCCAGGACATCAGCCGTCAGGCGGAGCTTGCCGACCTGCAGCGCCAGCTGGCGGCGATGCAGCAGGGGGACGCGCTGGTACAGATTGACGTAGAAACTCGCACCGTGGCTAACGTGATTGCCGACTGGACCGGCGTGCCGCTGTCTTCATTGATGAAAAATGAGCAGGCGGAGCTTCTGACGCTGGAGAATGCCATTGGTAAGCGGGTTGTAGGGCAGGAAGTTGCGCTTAACGCGCTTGCTCAGCGCCTTCGCGCCGCGAAAACCGGGCTGACGTCTGAAAACGGCCCGCAGGGCGTGCTCCTGCTGGTTGGCCCGAGCGGAGTGGGCAAAACCGAAACCGCGCTGGCGCTCGCCGATGCGCTGTACGGCGGCGAAAAATCCCTGATCACCATCAACCTATCGGAGTACCAGGAGCCGCACACTGTTTCCCAGTTGAAAGGCTCACCTCCGGGCTACGTCGGCTACGGACAGGGCGGGATCCTCACCGAAGCCGTCCGCAAACGTCCATACAGCGTTGTTCTGCTGGATGAAGTTGAAAAAGCGCACAGAGATGTGATGAACCTGTTCTATCAGGTCTTCGACCGGGGATTCATGCGCGACGGCGAAGGGCGGGAAATTGACTTCCGTAACACGGTTATTCTGATGACCTCTAACCTCGGCAGCGACCCTATCATGCAGCTGCTTGAGGAACAGCCAGAGGCAACGGAAGGCGATTTGCACGAACTGCTGCGCCCGATCCTGCGCGATCATTTCCAGCCCGCGCTGCTGGCCCGCTTCCAGACCGTGATTTACCGGCCGCTGGCCTCTGCCGCAATGCGCACCATCGTGGAAATGAAACTCGCCCAGGTCAGCCAGCGCCTGCAACGTCATTACGGCCTGTCGACCCATATCGAAGAAAATCTGTACGACGCGCTGACCGCCGCCTGCCTGCTGCCGGATAGCGGGGCCCGCAACGTCGACAGCCTGCTCAATCAGCAGATTTTACCGGTGCTGAGTCAACAATTGCTGATGCATATGGCAGCCCGACAGAAGCCCCGGACGCTGACGCTAAGCTGGACGGAGGATGAGGGGATCGGGCTGGAATTTGACCGTATCCAAGGAGAGCGCGTATGAGCAATAATCCCCCGATAGATTTCAGCCATAACCATCATCTGCTGGCGGTGAAGGGCTGTGAACCCGCCCTCGACGTGCTGGCCTTTCAGGGCGATGAAGCCCTCAGCAAGCCGTTCAGTTACCGGATAGAGTTCACCTGCGCCGACCATGCCGTCGGCAAAGAGATGATGTTGCTGAAGGCCGCCTCGCTGACGCTGCAGGCGCCGGTCGACCAGGGTTACGGCATTAAAATGCAGCAGCCGGTGCGGGTGATTCAGGGGCTGGTGACGGGCTTTGAACGCCTCAGCACCTCTGCCGACGAGAGCCTCTACGCCCTGACGCTACAGCCCCGGCTGGCGCTGCTCGACCGCTCCCGGCAGAACGCTATCTACCAGGATATGTCGGTGCCACAAATCGTGGAAAAAATCCTGCGTGAGCGCCACGGTATGCGCGGCCAGGACTTCGTGTTTTCACTCTCAAAAGAATACCCGCGTCGCGAGCAGGTGATGCAGTACGGCGAGGACGACCTGCGCTTCATCACCCGCCTGTTGGGTGAGGTTGGCATCTGGTTCCGCTTCACCACCGACACGCGGCTCAACATCGACGTGGTGGAGTTTTATGACGGCCAGCAGGGCTATGAGAAAGGCCTGACTTTGCCGTCGGTGCCGCCTTCCGGGCAGCATGCGAAAGGGGCGGACTCGGTGTGGGAGATGACGTGCCACCACCGTGTGGTGCCAAAGCAGGTCAGCACCCGCGATTACAATTACCGCCAGGCGGCGGAGGACATGAACACGCAGGTGGACGTGACCCGGGGAGATACCACCACCTACGGTGAGGCGTATCACTACGCCGACAACTACCTGACGCCGGGCAGCGCTTACGACCACAATCCGGCCCCGGAATCGGGCGCGTATTACGCCCGGCTGCGGCATGAACGCTACCTGAACGGGCAGACGCAGACCCGGGCCACGACCACCTGCCCGACGCTCTCCCCGGGTCAGGTGCTGAAAGTCACCGGCGGGGATGAAGTCGCGGCGGTGTTTGTGCAGGGCGTGCTCATCACCAGAATGACCAGTCATGCCCGGCGTGACCGGGATTTTGTGGTGCATTTTGACGGCATCCCGGACAGTACGGACTTTGGCTTCCGCCCGGAGCCCGGCAACCGGCCGGTGATGGCGGGCACGCTGCCCGCCCGCGTCACCAGCACCACCGAAAACGATACCTACGGGCATATCGACAAAGACGGCCGCTACCGGGTCAACATGCTGTTTGACCGCGACGGCTGGGAAACCGGGTTCGAGAGCCTGTGGGTGCGCCAGGCCCGGCCATACGCCGGGGACACCTACGGTCTGCACCTGCCGCTGCTGGCGGGCACCGAAGTGGCGATTGGTTTTGAAGGCGGCAACCCGGACAGGCCCTACATCGCCGGGGTGCTGCACGACTCGGCCCACGGCGACCACGTCACCATCCGCAACTACAAACGCAACGTCCTGCGCACTCCGGCGAACAACAAAATCCGCCTCGACGATGAGCGCGGCAAGGAGCACATCAAGGTCTCCACCGAGTACGGCGGCAAGAGCCAGCTGAACCTCGGCCATCTCGTCGACAGCGAGCAGCAACAACGCGGTGAGGGCTTTGAGCTCCGGACGGACAGCTGGGGCGCCATCCGGGCGCAGAAGGGCATCTTCATCAGCGCCGACGGCCAGGCGAAGGCGCAGGGGGACGTGCTGGAGATGGGGGCGGCAATAAGCCTATTAAAAGGCGCGCTGAATCAGATAACTGAATGGGGAACTATTGCCCGATCGCATAACAACGTTGTGCCTGATACAGCCCCACTTAACACCCTGGTTGAGGGTGCTAATAACCTGAAATCATCGACATTACTGATGAGCGCGCCTGATGGCATAGCCGCGGTTACGCCAGAAACCACGTTACTTCACAGCGGCAAAGGTCTGTACCTGCAGAGCCAGGGTGAAGTTAACGTCACCACGGCACAGCGGCATTCTGTTGTTTCCAGTAAAGAAATTTCCCTCCTGGCACAAAAAGAAGGGATGCGCCTGGTTTCCGGTAAGGGGCCACTTACTGTCGAATCACATGCTGATACTCTGTCTTTGACTTCCCTGAAGGATGTCATTGTGCAGTCCACACAGGGTCATTTACAGCTAACGGCAAAAAATGGGATCACTCTCGGCTGCGGCGGAGCCTATATACGCCTCGCGCCAGGCGGGGAGGTTGAAATTCATGGGCCGGGCCTTCTTAGTCTCAAAGGGCAGCACAGAATGGAAGCGCCGGCGAGCCAGGAGTTTCCTTTGCCTGAATTGCCTTCGTCAGTGTGTAAAGAGTGTCTTAAACGAGCACAGGAACGGGCTCAAGGCTTTGTGCCCAGGGAGGGATAACGATGGATAATACAACAGTCTGGCTGGACAAAATTCAGCATACCTGTAGGCAGTTCAGTCAGAGCCACGTGGATATCATTATCGACCAGTGTGGCATGGATATCTCTGTCATTCCGGCACTATCCGGTTTTTCTCCGGCCCTGGCATGGGGCTCCCTGTATGAGGGATTGCCGGAGGATATTTATAGGGAGGATGCGCCTTTACTGGTACGTATCGATCTTGATGAGCCGCAGCAGGTGCAGTGGATGTACGAGCTTGCAAGGGAAGTCTCGCTTAAAGCGCCTCTACTCGTGATTGTCTCGCCCTGGTCGTTTTCATTGCTTGCCGACTGGCTAAGGCAATGTGTGGATGTCAGCCATGAAGGGCGGGATGGCATTTTCAGGTTCTGGGATACGCAGAATTTCCCGTGGCTTTTTTCCTGCATTCTGGATGAGCAAGGTAAGGCGCAGCTTCAAAGACCCGTGCTGTTCTGGAGCTGGCTCAATCGGGATGAACAGCCCGCAATGCAGGAGGGAAACGGGACCATTCCCGCGAATGATGTTTTTCAGAAAATCACGTTCAGTGATGATCAATTTGAAGCGCTAATGTGCCTGAGTGATGCGAAAAAACTCTTAAGTGACCATACGTTCTTAGCCGATCTTTTCTTAACCAAAGAAGCCGCATTTTCCGCATGCTTCAATGCAATGCTCGCGGCGACTAAAGAACGGATTCTTTTTGAAGAGCAGCGAAATGATTGGGTGGTGGACCGACTTTGCGGACAGAAAAAAGGACATCGGGGAAAGGAATGAAGAAAATTATTGCACTGGCAGCGGTATTGTTGTTGAGCGGATGTGTCTCTATTGCTGAGCATTCGGAAGGTTGCTACTCCAAATATTATCAGGGAACAGAAAGGGCAATAGCAGCGGGATATTGGTCCATCCTGCCGTGGATTGATGTTCCTTTTTCCGCTGTTGTGGATACTTTAACTCTACCGGTTGACGCTATTTGCATCGCCAATAAATAACTGAGTATCAACCAGGGAGTAAGGATGATTATCAGGAAATTTTATTTTTGTTTAAGCCGTTTATTGCTCTCGGCAGCGTTATTGGTTGGGATTATTCATCATTCAATTGCAGGCACGATTGAAGCGATCAACCATACCAAATGGGCGATCAACCACTTCAGCGTTAACGGCCAGTCAGGGATTGATGCTATCGGCCCGTTTGACGGCGGGGGCGGCGGGTGTTGTTACGGCGTGCCGTCGGTCTGGAAACCAGGGCTGGCGGTGCGTATTGACTGGGAAAGTGGGGAGGCTTCTACAGCGGGCTTTCCAGGATTTGCCGATTATGAAAAGTACAAGGCCTGGGAAAAAAAAATGAGTGCAAACAACAGGAGACACACTAAAAGTGTTCCGGTTCCCGACTATACCGGGCAGGAAACCTGCGGGATTACCGTCCACTTTTTACCCTGCGATGAGGTGCAGGTGACT